>DJRC01000040.1:24620-32041 GCA_002437735.1 Oscillospiraceae bacterium UBA6370
CTCGACGATGAGGCCGCCCGCCGCGCCCTCGACCCGAGAAAGGATATGGACGGCATCACCGACGGCTCGCTCGCCGCGGTCTACGCCGGCACCGACGGCGGCTATCCGCCCTGCACCGCCGCGGCCTGCGTGGCGCTGCTCAAGCATTATAACGTGCCCATCAAGGGTAAGCGCGTGGTCGTGATCGGCCGCAGCCTCGTCATCGGCAAGCCAGTCTCCCTGCTGCTGCTTGCCGAGCACGCGACCGTGACCATCTGCCACAGCCGCAGCGAAAACCTGCCCGCCATCTGCCGCGAGGCGGATATCCTCGTCGTCGCCGCCGGTAAGGCAGGTATGGTCGGCGTCGAGAGCGTCCGCGCGGGCCAGATCGTGCTGGACGTGGGCATCCACGTCGGCGCGAACGGCAATCTCTGCGGCGACACCCGCTTCGCCGAGATAGAGCCGATCGTGGAGGCCATCACGCCCGTGCCCGGCGGCGTCGGCGCGGTGACGACGGCCATTCTCGCGAGCCATGTCATCGAGGCGGCGAAGAGAAGCTGAGCAAAACCGAAGAATCGTCCAAAAAACGGCGGCGCAGAGAGCGCCGCCGTTTTTCATTGCCCGCCATCGGTGATATACTGCCTCCATTCCAAAAGGAGGGCGAACGAATATGCGAAAAGCCATCAAACGAAATCTTGCCTACGACGACCAAAAGGACCTTTACTACGTCACGATGCACTACGGGATGCGGCCCGACGGCTCGCGCGACCGCTGCGTGCGCACCTTCCGCTGCCTCGACGACGCCGAGAGCACCCTGACGGAATTTCTGCGCCTGCGCGCGCTCAAGCGAACGCGCCACGGCGGCGAGGTCATTCTCGCCGACTGGCTGGAGGTCTGGCTGCGGGATTTTATCTGCCCGAACCGCGAAAAGACCACCGTCCACGGCTACGAGAACATCATCCGCCTCCACCTCGTGCCCGCGCTGGGCGAGGTGAAGCTGCCGGAGCTGCAGCCGGCACAGCTGCAGCGGTACTACGCGGAGCTGCTGGAAAAGGGACTCTCCCACAACACCGTGCGCAAGCACCATGTGCTGCTGCACACGGCGCTGGAGGCCGCCGTCCGGCAGGGGCTGCTGCGGGAAAACGTGACGCGCTATGTCACGCCGCCGGCCAAGGTGCTGCCAAGTCACCGCTACTACGATCCCGCGCAGCTGCGTGAGCTGTTTTGCCGCTGCGCGGGCACGGAGATCGAGCCTGCCGTCAAGCTGGCGGGCTATCTGGGGCTGCGGCGCAGCGAGATCTGCGGACTCAAGTGGCGCTGTGTGGACCTGGATGCGAAGATCGTTACCGTCCGCGAGGTGCGCACCTCCGTGGGCGGGACGTTCATCGAGAAAAAGCCCAAGTCCTATTCCTCCGTGCGGCGGCTGTGCTACGATGGGGTGAGCGATCTGGAGGAGCTGCTCACGCGGCTGCACGACGAATGGGAGCGCGGGCAGCGCGAGCGGGGCGCAGGCTTCAACCCCGAGGGCTATGTGGCCGTCACGGAGCAGGGAAGGCCGTGGGACCCGAACGGCCTCGGACGCCGCGTCACGGCCTTCGTTGAGGAGAACGGCCTGCCGTCCATCTCGCTCCACGGTCTGCGCCATAGCTTCGCGAGCGTTGCCAACAGCCGCAGCGTGCCGATGTTCACCATCTCCAAGGCGCTCGGCCACAGCTCGACGAGCATCACGAGCGAGGTCTACACACACCTTTTCGATGAGACGGTGCAGGACGTGGTAAACGTGGTGGCAAACGCCATCGGGATGCGTGTTTAGAGAAGCGTCTCAATATCGAAGAGCGAGGCGAGCACGGCCCAGTTCTGGGGAAAGGGGCGCGTGAGGTTCCAGTATCCGACGCCCTGCAGGCCGTATTCGTCCGCGAGACGGAGCTTGGCCTCGATGCTGCGCGCGTCCTCGAACCAGACGGCGTGCTCGCGCCCGCCGCGGTCGGTGTAGTGGTAATAGGGCGCCTGCGCGGCCGCGTCGTATTGAATGGCAATATCATGACGCAGGGCGCGCTCGACCGCCTGCACCGGCGAGAGGGATTCCGCCCGCGTCTCGCCGGGCACGAAGGGCAGCGGCCAGTCGTAGCCGTAGAGCGGGATGCCCATGAGGATCTTCTCCGGCGCGATGGCCGTCACGGCATAGTCCAGCACGGCGCGGACCTGCCCCATCGGCGCGACCGCCATCGGGGGCCCGTAGGTGTAGCCCCATTCATAGGTCATCAGAAACACCGCGTTGGCTGCCGCGCCGAGGAGCGCATAGTCGTGCGCCTCGTAGAGCAGCCCCCGCTGCGCGGCACTCGTTTTCGGCGCGAGCGCGACGATGACCGGACAGCCGAGCGGATTGAGCGCTTCGCACAGCCGCGTAATGAAGGCGGCGTAGGCCTCGCGCTGCTCGGGCAGTACATATTCAAAATCCACGTCCAGCCCGAAGTAATGCCGGGCCTGAACGGTCTCGAGAATGCTCCGCACCAGAGCGTCCTGCGCGTCCATGTCCTCCAAGATGAGCGTGGAGCGGGCGTTGTCGAAGCGGCCCTCCTCCGTGAGCGTGGAGAGGTGCATGAGCGCGGCCGTGCGGTACTGCCCTGCCGCGGCGAGCAGCCATTCGTCCGCGAGCGGCAGCAGCGTGCCGTCGGCCTGGATGCCGTAGGTGAAGGGCGTGAGGTAGGTGAGATAGGGCAGCGCGGCGTCGCGCAGCGCGCCGCGGATAAAGGGATAGCTGTAGGCGTTGACGGCAAGCGTGCGCAGCGGCTGGTCGTCGTAGGCAATGACGAGCGTCTGCCCGGGGTAGAGTGCGCTGCGCCCGTCGAGGGCAGGGTTATTCTGATAGAGCGTCCGCACGCTCAGACCGTAGCGCAGGGCGATGGAATAGACACTCTCGCCGCTCGCGACCGTGTGCAGCTCGCGCGGACGGCGAACCACAAGCGTCTGCCCGACGGCGAGCGGAGCGTCCGGCGCGACGCCGTTGACGCCGGCGAGGATGCCCGCCGGCACACCGTACCGCGCGGCGACCGACGAAACGGTCTCGCCCGCGCGCACCACATGAATATCCATAAAAGATCACCTCGCACCAGCCTATGCGCGGCGCAGGCGCGCTATCCGCGGATTTTCCCTTGCAATGCGCCCGCGGCGCGGTATAATAGGAGCAGCAAAAAGGAAGGAGCCGTTTTTATGCCTACCCCGAGAGTTGCCGCTATCCACGATATGTCCGGCTTCGGCCGCTGCTCGCTGACCGTCGCCATCCCGGTGCTCAGCGCGATGGGCGTGCAGTGCTGTCCGCTGCCGACCGCCTATCTCTCCACGCACACCGGCGGCTTTACGGGCTACACCTTTCTGGATATGACCGATGAGCTGCCCAAGACCGCCGCGCACTGGGCGGAGCTTGGTATCCACTTTGATGCGATTTACACCGGCTTCATGGGCAGCGAGGCGCAGATGGACCTTGCGGCGGACTTTGTACGAACCTTTCGCCGCGACCGCACGACGCTTTTCATCTGCGATCCCGTGATGGGCGACCACGGCAGGATCTACAAGACCTATACGCCCGCGATGTGCGCGGGCATGACGCGGCTGGCGGAGCTGGCAGACGTGATTGTGCCGAACCTGACCGAGGCGGCGGTGCTGCTCGGCGAGGACCATTCCTTCGGCGCCTTGACGCACGACGAGGCAGGCTATCGCTCTGTCGTTGAGCGCCTGAGCCGGAACGGAACGCGCAGCGTGGTGCTCACCGGCGTGATGCTCCGCAGGGGCGAGATCGGCGCGTGCGTCTTTGACCGCGCGAGCGGCGGGACGGAGTTTCTTTTCGACACGTTTATCGGCAAGGAGTTTCACGGCACCGGCGACGTGTTCGCGAGCGTGCTCACCGGTGCGCTCGTCAAGGGCAAAACGCTGCACGAGGCGGTGCGGCTCGCGGAGGCCTTTGTGCGCGAGTGCGCCATTCAGACCATGCCGCAGAACATACCGGCCCGCGAGGGTGTGGACTTCGAGCCGATCCTCTGGAAGCTGCACGAGGGTTTATAAAAAATAGAAAGGATGTTTCATGTGAAACATCCTTTCCGCTTTTTTGTGGGTACGGTCAGCGGGCCTCGAGCGCGGTGACAGCATCAACGAGCCAGTCGCCCTTGAATTCCTCGATGCGGCCCTCGTCCGTGAGGGCGGCGAGGCGGGGATCAATGGGCATCTGCGCGAGCAGGGGGATATCGTGCTTCTTCGCGGCCTCGGCGCTCCTGCCCTCGCCGAAGAGATATATCTTTCTGCCGCAGTCGGGACAGACGAGATAGCTCATGTTCTCCACAAGCCCCACAATGGGCACCGCCATCTTCTCCGCCATCTTCACGGCCTTCTCCACCACCATGCCGACAAGCTCCTGCGGGGAGGCAACGACCACGATGCCGGAGAGCGGGATGGACTGAAAGACGCTCAGCGTCACATCGCCGGTACCCGGCGGCATATCGACGAGGAGGTAGTCGACGTCCCAGAGAACGTCGGTCCAGAACTGGGTGACCACGCCGCCGATGACCGGGCCGCGCCAGATGACGGGGTCGGTCTCATCGTCGAGCAGAAGGTTGATGGACATGACCTCGATGCCGGTCGAGCTGACGCAGGGCAGGAGGGCATTTTCCGTGCCGACGGCCTTCTCATGCAGCCCGAACGCCTTCGGGATGGAGGGGCCGGTGATGTCGGCGTCCAAAATGCCGACGCGATAGCCCTTACGGCGCAGGCTGACGGCGAGCTGGCTCGTGACCATCGACTTGCCGACGCCGCCCTTGCCGGACACGATGCCGAACACCTTGCCGATGTGCGCATCGGCGTGGGGCTTTTTCAAAAAGGACTGGGGACTGGTGCGCTCGCCGCAGCTTTCGCCGCAGGTCGAGCAGTTGTGGGTGCATTCACTCATGGCGCTGCACGCTCCTTTGCTGTTGGTTTTGGCTTAGTGTATACCGAATGTCGCGGGAAGTCAACCGCGCGGGCGCTCACTTCTTGTCGCGGCGGGGGCTGTAAACGCGCTTGAGCTGCTCAAGCTCGGTCTCATTCTCGCTCAAACGGGCGCGGATGCCGGCAAGCAGCTCCTCGCGCGCCGCCTTGAGCTGGGGATGGGAGTGGAGCAGGCGGCGCTCGAAAATGTCGGCGCCGTCGCGCAGGGCACGGGCACGTTCGCGCGCCTCCTCGCGGCGCTCGGCTCGACGCTCGGCACTCTCCTCGCGTTTTTCGGCGATGTGATCCCGGATTTCGCTCTGAAGTTCTCGCAGCTTGCCCATCTGGGCGCTGAGCTGAATGGCGCTGCGGACGGAAAGTACGGTATCGGTGAGATAGATGCCGGAGATGAACGAGGCGAGTGGCACGATCACTGCGCTGCCGAGGCCGAGGATGTGCGCCCACAGCCACGGGTGAACAATATGGCACAGCAGCACGCAGGCGAGGCCGAAGCAGGTGGAGTTGAGCAGGCACACGCGGCCGTTGATCTGAAACTTATAATGGGAGTAGTCCCACCAGCGCATGTGGAAGAGCTTTTCCATCACCCAGCTGGTGAAGTATTCCAGCACGCTCGTGAGCAGCGCGCCGAAGAGAAAGGTCAGCAGCGGGTTGCGGAAGCCGCCGCGCAGGGCGTAGAGCACGAGCAGCGCGCCGTGGCCGTAGATGGGGCAGAGAAAACCGTTGAGGAAGCCGCGCTTTTCGCACAGGCGCCCCTTGGGCACGGAGCAGTAGATCATTTCGCCGCACCAGCCGAGCGTGCTGTAGGCGATGAAGAGCAGGAAAAGGGCGCAGCCGTCCTCAAAGGACTGCGGCAGCGGCAGGGGGGTCAAGGTGGCCATGGGCAAAATCTCCTATATAATAGTATGCGTCGGTGGGATGGGAAATTATTCGGCGTCGGCGCCGTCGTCCAGCAGCCGCGCGGATTCCTCGGCGGGGAGCACGGAGACGGAGCGGAGCTTGCTGTTGATCTTGCGCGTGCGCACGCCGACGAGCTTATCCAGCTCCGCGCCGGTTTGCTCGATGCGCTTCTGCGCGGCGGCAAGCACGTCCTCAAAGGTGGCAAATTCGGTCTTGACCGCGCCGAGGACGCTCCATACCTCGCTCGAGCGCTTTTGAATGGCGAGTGTGCGGAAGCCCATCTGCAGGCTGTTGAGCAGGGCGGCAAAGGTCGTGGGACCGGCGATGTTGACCTTGTACTGACGCTGGAGCACCTCGACCAATCCAAGCCGGACGACCTCGGCGTACAGCCCCTCGAAGGGCAGGAACATGATGCCGAAGTCGGTGGTGTTCGGCGGGTCGATGTATTTATCGCGAATGTCCTTCGCGCAGCCCTTGATGCGCGTCGTGAGCATGGCCTGCGCGGCGGCGATGGCGGCGGGATCGCCGGCGTCGTAGGCGTCCACGAGCTGCGCGTAGACATCGCCGGGGAACTTGGCGTCCACGGGCAGGTAGACAAAGCCGCCGTCCTCGCCGGGCATCTTGATGGCATACTCCACGCGGGTGGTCGAGCCCTTCTTGGTGATGACGTTTTCCTCGAACTGGTCGCGCGTGAGAATGTCGTCGATGAGCGCGCCAAGCTGGTACTCGCCGACGATGCCGCGCGTCTTGACGTTGGAGAGGACCTTTTTCAAGTCGCCCACGCCGTTGGCCAGCGTTTTCATCTCACCGAGACCGGCGTAGACCTCCTGCAGCCGTTCGTTGACCAGCTGGAAGGATTGGCTGATGCGCTCGTCGAGCGTCTTTTGCAGCTTCTCATCCACGGTCGCGCGCATCTTTTCAAGCTGCTCGCTGTTGTCCTTCTGCATTACTTCCAGCCGGCTCTGCACAGCGGCGGTGAAGGCGGCGAACTGCGCCTCGATGCCCTGCATCCGCTTATCCTGCATGGCAAACTGCTTTTCCTGCGCCTCGGCGAGAATGCGGTTCGTTTCGGCGATGGTGGCCTTGAGCTGAAGTTGGTTCTTCTCAAGGCTCTCGATCAGCTCGCGCAGGCGGACATCCTGCCGCTCGGCGGTCTGTGTCTGCGCCAACGCGAGCGAGTCGGCGAAGGTCTTCATGGTCGTCTGCACGGTGCCGGTCAGCTCGCTGCGCGACGCGCGCAGCTCGCCGGTGAGCTCGGATTTGAGCGCGGGGAGATTGACGTTCCAGCTCTCGCGCAGAAGGCGCTCATAGTCGGGCTGGCGCTTTATCAGCCGCAAGAGCAGGATGAGGGATGCGAGCGCGAGCACGAATGCTGCGGCGGAAAGGGCAAGAGTCCATTCATTCATAAGTAAATTCCTCATAATGACAATGTGGTATAAGAAACGTAAAACAGTGTAAAATAGTATAGCATCTTTTTTCCGGTTTGTCTCCAAAATATTTTTGAGAAAAGCCAAAAAATGTAAAAAAGGTGTTGACAACGCGCGTGCAACGTGGTAATCTATCACTTGTTC
>DJRC01000080.1:0-1295 GCA_002437735.1 Oscillospiraceae bacterium UBA6370
GCGGTGCCGATGCCGCCCATGGTCTTGAGGCAGACGTCGTAGATGGCAGCGGACTGACCATTGGCAAGCGCTGCGGCGAGGCCGGTGTTCAGACCGCCGGTGACCTCATACAGGGAGCAGCCGGCAGCCGCCCAGATCAGGGCAATGATGCCTTCGGAGACCATCGCGCCGTAGAAGACGAAGTGGCCCTGCTTCTCGCTCTTCATGCAGCGTGCCATTAGGGGGCTCTGCGTGGCATGGAAGCCGGAGATCGCGCCGCAGGCGACGGTGATGAACATGAAGCTCCAGATCGGCGTGCCGGAGGGATGCATGGAACCGAAGTGGCTCCAAATCTCGGGAATGGTGTAGGCGGGGTTGACAAAGATACCGATGGCCACGCCGAGCGCCATGACGATCAGGCAGATGCCGAACAGGGGATAGATCTTGCCGATGATCTTATCAATGGAAAGGAAGGTCGCGATGAAATAGTAAACCAAAACGATGATCAGCCAGAACAGCGTCGTGGCAACGATGCCCGTATGGCCGCCCTGCTTGAACAGCGTCACGATTAGGCCGGCGGGGCCGACGGCAAACACGGTGCCGACCATGACCAAAAGAACGACGCTGAACACGCGCATGACGTTCTTCATCGCGCCGCCGAGGTAAATGCCGGCGATCTCGGAGATGGACGCGCCTTCGTTACGCTCGCTCATCATACCGGAGAAATAGTCGTGGACCGCACCGGCGAAGATGGTGCCGAAGGTGATCCACAGGAAAACGATGGGGCCCCACAGAGCGCCCTGAAGCGCGCCGAAGATCGGGCCGAGGCCGGCAATGTTCAGAAGCTGGATCATAAAGAGCTTCCACTCCGGCAGGACAACATAGTCCACACCGTCGTTGATCTTGACGGCAGGGGTCTCACGGTCATCCGGCCCGAAGGTGTTTTCGACGACCTTACCATAGACAAGATAGCCGCCGATCAGCAGTGCCAGACACAGCAGAAAGCTAATCATTTGTACTCTCCTCCTTAATTTGTCCCATGATGGCATGGGTATGCATCGATTGGAAACGTTTCCACCCGACGCCAAACATCATAGCACGAAAGAAAAAAAGTTCAAGCGACAAAAAGAACAAAAATTTAATAAAATTTTTATGCGGATTTATGGATTGATTTCACATATCTCACGCAGGTATCGCGGAAAATGATGGAAGAATATTTATTATATAAATTAAATATGTATTCTCCCGCACGTTCAGCCGAAGTATTTCCGTCGGAAGGGGACCTCGTCGGCGATGAACTCGCGCCCGCGCAGGTA
>DJRC01000080.1:1388-6237 GCA_002437735.1 Oscillospiraceae bacterium UBA6370
GCCTGCTGCGTTTCACCGTAGCGGCGGTTGACGCTGCCGACGCCGTATTTTCCGTCGCCGAGCAGGGGATGGCCCATGTCGGCAAAGCTCGCGCGGATCTGGTGCGTGCGCCCCGTGAGCAGTTCGATCTCGACGAGGGAGAGGCGGTCGCGCGTTTCCAGCGTCTCGTAGAGCGTGACGGCGCTGCGGCCGTCCGGCACGGGATGATGATAGACGCGCACGGTGTTCGTTTTGCTGTCCTTGCGCAGAAAGCATTCGATGCGGCCCTTCGGCGGCTCGGGGCGGCCGAGGCAGATGCAGAGGTAGAATTTGGACAGCTCGCGTTCGCGGATCTTTTCATTTAGGATGCGCAGCGCCTCGGCGTTCTTTGCCGCGATGACGATGCCGCCCGTGTTGCGGTCGATGCGGTTGCACAGCGCGGGGGTAAAGGCGTTTTCCTCGCGCGGCTTCCACTCGCGCTTCTGGTAGAGATAGGCGAGCAGATGGTTGACGAGCGTGTTGACCTTTTCCCCCTCGTCGGCATGAACGACGAGCCCGGCGGGCTTGTCGAGCAGCAGGAGGTTCTCATCCTCGTAGAGGATGTGCAGCTTTGGATTTGCGATGGTGAGGTAGACGTTCTCCTCGCTCGGCGCTTCAAAGAACTCGTCGTTGAGGTAAAGCTGGAGCCGGTCGCCCTCGCGCAGGCGGTAGTCGCGCTCGGCACGGGCTCCGTTGACCTTGATGCGCTTGAGGCGGATGTACTTCTGCGCCAGCGAGGCGGGCAGCAGGGGAACGGCCTTGAGCAGAAAGCGGTCGAGCCGCTGGTCGGCGTCATTTTTATGGATGGTGAACTCTCGCATGGTGCCGCTCCTTTCGCGTGCAAAAACACTTCGAGGTCATTCTACGATACCCACCGTCAAATGTAAAGAAAAGCAAAGAAAAAAGTTGCAAAAAATCCTCAAAAAATGTTTGACATTCCAGGGCGCGTCCTCTATAATACTACTCGTGTCATTGCGAGGTGTATCATGCTTTTAGACGTCAAACGAATCGTTAACACCCCCGGAGGCAGAATCCCCTTTGAGTTTTCAGAGGACTTTTCTGATGTGGACTTCGGCGGCGTGTGTCCGGCCGTTCGGCCTGTCTTAGTGGTAGGGCAGGTGCGGAACATCGCAGGGATGCTTCGTTTGGAGCTGACGCTTGATACGACCCTTGCGGCTGTGTGCGACCGCTGCGGCGAGGTCTTTGACAAGCCCTTTCATCTCGACTGCGAGTATCTGCTCGCGACCGAGCTGGAGGACGAGGAAAATGACGAGATATTGCTGCTCGAGGACGGCACGGTCGATCTGGGAGAGCTCTCCCGCGAGGTGTTCATCCTCAATATGCCCACAAAGTTGCTTTGCAGAGAGGATTGTAGGGGCCTGTGTCCCGGCTGCGGCGTGAACCTCAATTATGAGGCCTGCCGCTGCAAAAAGGAAGTGGACCCGCGGCTCGCAAAGCTGGCACAGCTGCTCGACAGGAGCGAAAACAAGTAATTTTTACTGCGATCCGCAGTTTTCGATCAAGGAGGTGTCAACATGGCAGTCCCCAAGGGGAAAGTATCCCGCGCAAGACGCGATAAGAGACGTTCTTCTCACTGGAAGCTGGAAACTCCGGGCCTCGTCGCTTGCCCGAAGTGCGGCGCGCTGCGCCTGCCTCACAGAATGTGCAAGGAGTGCGGTACCTACAATGGCCGTCAGGTCAAGGTCATCAAGTCCAACGTTGCCGCGGAGTAAGCACATCGGAAAAAGATCTACCAAAAAACGAGCGGGAAGAGCGATCTTCCCGCTTGTTTTTTTGTGCTCGCTGCGGCAGAGTGCAAAGTTTGCACAAAAATGACGCCGTTTTTCTTGCGAAACCGAAAAGGATACGCTATACTATATAAGTTAAATTATGCGTTAATGGAGGGTTGATCGCGTGAGCACTGTTATTACATCCGTCGACGCGGGTTCTCCCGCCGAACGTGCCGGTATCCGCGCCGGCGAACAGCTTCTGATGATCAACCACCACGAGATCGTCGACGTGCTGGACTACCGCTTTTTCTGCTACGATCCCTCAGTGAGTCTCCGGCTGCGCGAGGCCGACGGAACCACGCGCCACCTAACGATCGAAAAGGAGGAGGGCGAGGACCTCGGCCTTAATTTCGCCACCTACTTGATGGACGAGCCGCGCCCCTGCTCGAACCACTGCCTGTTCTGCTTTGTCGATCAGATGCCGCCGAATATGCGCGACACACTCTATTTCAAGGACGATGACGCACGGCTCAGCTTTTTGATGGGCAACTACATCACGCTCACGAACCTCACCGAGCGCGAGGCGCAGCGCATCATCGACCTGCGCATCAGCCCCATCAACGTCTCCGTGCAGGCGACCGAGCCGCAGCTCCGGCGCACGCTGCTGGGCAACAAACACGCCGATAAGAGCCTAGAGTATATGCGCGCCTTCGGCGAGGCCGGCATCGAGATGAACGGTCAGATCGTCGTCTGCCCCGGCTGGAACGACGGCGAGCATCTGCGCCGCAGCATTGAGGACCTGATGGATATCGGCTTCAACTCTTGCTCGATCGTGCCGGTTGGACTGACAAAATTCCGTAAGGGCCTTGCAAGGCTCGAGCCGGTGACGAAGGAAAAGGCGGGGGAGATCATCGACCTTGTGGACGAGTACGGCGCGAAGTGCCTTGAGAAGTACGGTACGCGGATATTCTTCTGCGCCGACGAATTCTACATCAAGGCCGATCGCCCGCTGCCCGACGAGGCGTATTACGAGGAATACCAGCAGCTCGACAACGGCGTCGGGATGCTCCGCAGCACCATGAACGAATTTCTCAGTGGACTGGAGGACGCGGAGAGCGGCGATGTGCCGAGCTTCACCGTCGCGACCGGAAAGGCCGCCGAGCCGTTCATCGCGCGGCTCGTGGCGGAGGCAAGGAAGAAATTTCCGCAGCTTCGCGGCGAGGTCGTCGGCATCGTGAACGACTTTTTCGGCCACAGCATCACCGTTTCCGGCCTTGTGACTGCGCAGGACCTCATCGCGCAGCTCAAGGACCGGCCCACGCTCGGCGAGCGGGTGCTGATCCCCGCGAATATGCTCCGCCACGGCGAGGGCGTGTTTCTCGACGATTATACCGTCCCGCAGGTCGAGCAGGCGCTCGGGCGCAGGCTGACGATCTCCGAGACCGACGGCTATTCGCTCTGCGACGCCATTTTCCGGCAGGAGCCTTGATACAAAAATCTACCCCCGACAGGAGGAACCTAATATGTCCAAGCCCATCGTTGCTATCGTCGGCCGGCCCAACGTCGGCAAGTCGATGCTGTTCAATAAGCTCATCGGCCAGCGCCTTTCCATCGTGGAGGACACGCCCGGCGTGACCCGCGACCGCATTTACGGCGAATGCGAGTGGTGCGGCCGCAAATTCACGCTCGTCGATACCGGAGGCATCGAGCCGCGCACCGACAGCCAGATCTTGACCTTCATGCGCGAGCAGGCGCAGATCGCCATTGAGAACGCGACGGTCATCATCTTCCTAACCGATATTAAAACGGGTCTGACGGCCTCCGATCAGGAGGTCGCAAATATGCTGCTGCGCTCGCGCAAGCCGATCGTGCTGGCAGTCAACAAGATGGACTCCGTCGGCGCGCCGAATCCCGATTACTATGAGTTCTACAACCTCGGCCTCGGCGACCCTGTGGCGGTCTCCGCCGTCCACGGCCACGGCACGGGCGACCTGCTCGACGCCTGCGTCGCCTACTTCCCCGATGAGGAGGAGGCGGAGGAGGAGAGCGACGTGCTTAAGGTCGCCATCATCGGCAAGCCGAACGTCGGCAAATCCTCGCTGACGAACCGCATCCTCGGGCAGGAGCGCGTCATCGTCTCCAATGTCGCGGGCACTACGCGCGACGCGATCGACTCCTACTTTGAAAACGAGACCGGCAAGTATGTCTTTATCGACACCGCCGGTATGCGCAAAAAGTCCAAGATTGAGGAGAGCATTGAAAAATACAGTGTGCTGCGCGCGACCATGGCCATCGACCGCGCGGATGTCTGCCTCATCATGATCGACGCGACCGAGGGCGTGACCGAGCAGGACACCAAGGTCGCGGGGCTTGCGCACGAGGCGGGCAAGGCCTGCATCATCGTGGTCAACAAGTGGGACCTTGTCGAGAAGGACGGCAAGACCATGGACAAGATGCGTGAGGACATCCGCCGCGACTTGAGCTATATGACCTACGCGCCCATTCTCTTTATTTCGGCGGCGACCGGCCAGCGCGTGCCGCGGCTCTTCGAGCTCATCAACTACGTTCACTCGCAGGCCTGCACCCGCATCACCACGGGGATGCTCAACAACGTTCTCGAGGACGCGCAGACGCGCGTCCAGCCGCCCACGGACAAGGGCAAGCGCTTGAAGATCTACTACATGACGCAGGTGGGCGTGTGCCCGCCGCACTTCGTCATCTTCTGCAATGACCGGCAGCTCTTCCACTTCTCATACCAGCGCTACATTGAAAACTGTATCCGCAATGTGTTCGGGCTGGAGGGAACGCCCATCATTCTCTCCATTCGTCAGAAGGGGGATAAGGAGGAGTAAAGGAAATGTACTTGTTGGTAACGGCTTTCTATGCTTTCCTTTCTCATTTGGACTATCTTTACGCGGCAGTCGCCGCCTACTTCTGCGGCTGCTTCAACGGAGCGCTCTTTACCTCAAGGCTCTTTTTCCACGACGATGTGCGCACCCACGGCAGCGGCAACGCGGGTCTGACGAATTTCTACCGTACCTACGGCGCGAAGTACGCGCTGCTCGTCATCGCCTGCGATATGCTCAAGGCCGTCGCGGCGG
>DJRC01000080.1:6308-20632 GCA_002437735.1 Oscillospiraceae bacterium UBA6370
TTGCGGCCTGGCTTGGTGTGCGCTTTGACCCACGCATGATGCCGGACCTTCCGATGACCGCGGCGGAGCAGGCGGAGTATGTGCTGCATTTCAAATACTGGGCCGGGTTCTTCTGCGTGATCGGGCACATGTTCCCCTGTACGGCAAAATTCAGGGGCGGCAAGGGCATCCTGTGCTCCGCGACGCTCACGCTGCTGCTCGACTGGCGCATCGCGCTGGTGTGCTGGAGCCTGTTCGCCGTGCTTTGGCTGACGACGCGCTATGTGTCGCTCGGCTCGGTGAGCGCAGCGGCGGTCTTTCCGGTCATGACGCACGTTGTGTTCGGCGACACGTTTGCGACCGTACTTTCCGTTCTGATCGCCGCGCTCGTGCTCTTTGCGCACCGTGAAAACATCAAGCGACTTCTGAATGGGACGGAGAATAAGTTCCGTTTCCATGTCAATGCACCGAAATCGGAGGGAGAGGCATGAACATCGTCGTACTCGGAAGCGGCGGCTGGGGCACCGCCCTTGCCATGCTGCTGGAACAGAATCAACACACGGTCACGCTCTGGTCACATGACCAAAAAAAGGCGGAACAGCTTAGTCTGAAAAGGGAAAATCCTTTACTACCCGGCGTACCGCTTCCGGCGCTCTTGCAGATCACAAATGACTTGAATTGCCTAAGAAACGCTGAGCTGGTCGTGTTCGCGCCGCCGTCGTTCGCGCTGCGCGCGGTGGCGCGGGAGGCGGCGCCGTACCTGCCGGACGGCGCGCCGCTGCTCTCGGTCACAAAGGGCATCGAGCGCGGCACGCATCTGCGTATGTCGCAGGTTATCGCGCAGGAGACGGGCGGGGAACATCCCATTGCCGTGCTTTCCGGCCCCTCCCATGCGGAGGAGGTCGCGCGCGCCATGCCGACCGGCGTGGTCGCCGCGTCGAACCGCGCAGAGACCGCGGAGCTTGTCCAGCGCGTGTTTACCAACGAACGCTTCCGCGTCTACACGCATGACGATATGATCGGCGTGGAGCTGGCCGGCGCGCTCAAGAATGTGGCGGCGCTGTGCTGCGGCGTGAGCGACGGCCTCGGCCTTGGCGACAACACCAAGGCGCTGCTGATCACCCGCGCGATGGCGGAGACCTCGCGGCTGGCCGAACGCCTCGGCGGACGCAAGGAAACGCTTGCGGGTCTGGCCGGCATGGGCGATCTGATCGTCACCTGCACGTCGATGCACTCACGCAACCGCCGTGCCGGCATCGCCATCGGCGAGGGCCGGACGCCGAAGGAGGTCATCGCCGACATGGGCGGCGTGGTCGAGGGCTATTACGCCGCCGTCAGCGCCAAGGAGCTGGCAGACTCGCTGGGTGTGGAAATGCCGATCTGCGAGGCAATGTACGATGTTCTCTACAACGGCGCGGAGGTCCGGGGCATGGTCCACCGGCTGATGAGCCGCGCGCCGAAGCGCGAAACCGACAACGGATGGGTATAAACCGAAAGGCGGTCCGCACAGACTGCCTTTTTCAACAGGGAGAGAAAACAATGTATTTTTTGGAACAGCTGGAGCGCTATGAGCCGTACAATGAGCAGGAAGCGCGCGACCGCGTGCTTTTGCTCCGAGCTTTGCGTGAGGAAGCAAATGTATTCACGCGCGAAAATGACCGGATGCACATGTCGGCCTCGGCGTGGGTGACGAACGAGGCGCATGACCGCGTGCTGATGGCTTACCACAACATCTACGATTCATGGGCGTGGCTCGGCGGGCACGCCGACGGGGAGGAGGACCTGCTCGCGGTCGCGCTGCGCGAGGTGCGGGAGGAGAGCGGTGTGAAGCACGTCCGCCCGGCGTCGGAGGATATTTTCTCGCTCGAGGTCCTAACCGTGGACGGACATGAGAAACGGGGCGCATACGTTTCCTCGCATCTACACTTGAATGCGACCTATCTTCTCATTGCGGACGACAGCGATGCGCTGACCGTCAAGCCGGACGAGAACAGCGGCGTCCGCTGGTTCACGCCAGAGGGAGCGATCGAAGCCAGCAGCGAGCCGTGGTTCCGCGAGCGCATTTATAAAAAGCTCAACGGCAAGCTCGCCGCGCTGCGGTGAAGGAAAAAAGAATAGAAAAAAGCCGCTCGTTCAGAGCGGCTTTTACTGCTATCTTTTAGATCGCGCGGGTAACCTTACCGGAACGCAGACAGCGGGTACAAACATAGACATGGCGGGGCGTACCGTTGACCATCGCCTTGACGCGCTTGACATTGGGCTTCCAAGGACGATTGGAGCGTCTGTGGGAGTGGGAGACCTGAATACCAAAGGTCACACCCTTGTCGCAAAACTCGCACTTTGCCATCCGTTGCACCTCCTTGCTGTAATCAAATCGAGACTTGCGCATTGCAAGCATTGGCTATGATAGCAGATTCCAAAGGAAATTGCAAGCAAAATTTTTCAATTTCTCAGATTTTTTTGCATTTTTTTCTCTGAGCGCTCCGAAGCGGACGGCGAACGAAAAAATGATGCCGCGTACCCTTGTAAAAACAGGGGAAAACCGATATAATGTATGTGGAAAATTTTGACCCGACGGGAGAGAGCTTATGAATACCGATCGAAGCGTAAAGGTAAAGGATATTGTGGAAAAATTTCAGATGGAGGTGCTCTATCCCGGTACGGATTTCGAGACGGAGACACTGACCATCACGGACGTCAACCGCCCGGGACTGCAGTTCGTCGGCTTTTTCGACTACTTTGACCCGCGCAGGCTCCAGATCATCGGCAAGGCGGAGACGATGTTCCTCAAGAGCTTTTCCTCCGCCGAGCGGCGCAAATGCTTTGAGGATCTGTTCAAGTACGAGATCCCCGCGCTGGTCATCTCCCGCAAGCTCGACGTGTTTCCCGAGTGCATGGAGATGGCACAGAAATACGGCCGCACCCTGCTGCGCACGGAGCACACCTCAGTCGAGTTTACGAGCATGACCATCGACTTCCTCAACCACGAGCTGGCCCCTATGATCACGCGCCACGGCGTGCTGATGGACGTATATGGCGAGGGCGTGCTGATCCTCGGCGACAGCGGCATCGGCAAGAGCGAGACGGCCATCGAGCTGATCAAGCGCGGCCACCGGCTCGTCGCGGATGACGCGGTGGAGATCCGCCGCATCGGCGATACGCTCACCGGCACTGCGCCCGAGCTCATCCGTCACTATCTCGAGGTGCGCGGCATCGGCGTGGTGGACATTCAGAAGCTCTTCGGCATGAGCGGCGTAAAGTCCGTGACGCAGATCGACCTGGTCATTCAGTTCGAGCGCTGGCAGGACGAAAAGTTCTACGACCGGCTCGGCCTTGACGAGGCGCATACGCAGATCATGGGCGTGCCCATCCCGCTTTTGACCATTCCAGTCTCGGCGGGCCGCAACCTCGCCGGTATCGTGGAGCTGGCGGTGATGAACAACCGCCAGAAGAAGTACGGCATCAACTCTGCCCGCGAGTTCGTCGAGCAGATCGACAGCCACATCGACCATCAGGCGGCGCAGGAAAAGAATCGGTAAGGAGTATTTATGGAGTCCATGTTTTCATCGAACCGCCCAGGCTGGGCGGCGTTACTGGATGAAAAGGTCACGGCGTATCTGCCGGACCTCAAATATATACACGATGAGCCGCTTGCGCGGCACACCTCTTTCCGCATCGGAGGACCGGCGACGCGCATGGCGTTCCCGACCTCCGGCGAGCAGATCATTCTGCTCGCGGGCTTCGCACAGGAGTGCGGCGTCACACCGTTCCTGCTCGGCAACGGCACCAATCTGCTCGTTGCGGACGAGGGGTTGGATACGCTCGTTATTCAGACGGGCGAGGGTCTGAACCGTATCGCGCTCGACGGCGGCATCATCACGGCAGACGCGGGCGTATCGCTCGCGCGGCTGGGCGTCTTTGCGTGGCAGCACAGCCTTACGGGACTGGAGTTTGCGCACGGCATTCCCGGCAGTCTCGGCGGCGGCGTGGTGATGAACGCGGGCGCCTACGGCGGCGAGCTGAAGGATGTGCTTACCGAGGTCACGGTGCTTTTCCCGGACGGCGTGCGGACGCTGCGCGGGGAGGAGCTGGCGCTCGGCTACCGCCGCAGCTTCTTCACCGACCATCCCGAGGCCGTCGTGCTGCGCGCAAAGCTCGCGCTTCACGGCGGGGATCAAGAGGCCATCAAGGCGCGCATGGAGGAGCTTTCGGCCAAGCGCCGCGCAAGCCAGCCGCTTGAGCTGCCGAGCGCCGGCAGCACCTTCAAGCGCCCCGAGGGATACTTCGCGGGCACACTCATCGAGCAGTGCGGCCTCAAGGGCACGCGCGTCGGCGGGGCAGAGGTCAGCCGCAAGCACGCGGGTTTTGTGGTCAACGCCGACGGCGCGACCTGCGCGGACGTCCTCGCGCTCATCAAAAAAGTACAGGATACCGTTTTCGCGGCGACGGGCGTGACGCTCGAGCCGGAAGTGAAGATCATTCGATAAAGGGGGAGCGGAGCATGGAGATTCTGGTCATCTCGGGCCTGTCCGGCGCGGGCAAGTCCTGCGCCGCGTCCTGTCTGGAGGATATCGGCTATTACACGGTGGACAATATGCCCGCCGCCATCATTCCAAAGTTCGCGGAGTTCTCCGCCGAGAGCGACGGCCGCTACGACCGCGTCGCGCTGGTGAACGACATCCGCGGCGGCGTGGACAGCTTTCAGGAGCTGCTGGAGGTCATCGACCGTCTGCGCGAGGGCGGCACGGTCTGCCGCCTGCTCTATCTGGAGGCGGACACGCAGAGCATCATCAAGCGCTACAAGGAAACGCGCCGCCGCCACCCGCTCATGGAGAGCGGCGCGACCATCGAGGACGCGGTGAAGCGCGAAACGGAGCTGCTGCGCCCGCTGCGCGAGCGCGCGGACTTCGTGATCGACACGACGCAGCTCTCTGCGGCGAAGCTGCGCGGCGAGCTCTACCGCCTCTTTGCGGAAAAGGGGCAGCAGAGCCGCATGAGCGTCAACGTCGTCTCCTTTGGCTACAAGTACGGCGTGCCGCTCGAGGCCGATCTGGTGTTCGATGTGCGTTTCATGCCGAACCCCTACTATGTTCCGGAGCTGCGCTACCAGACCGGCATGAACGACGACGTTTACAACTATGTTTTTTCCTTCCCGCAGACGAAGGAATTTCTATCGAAGCTCGAGCAGATGCTCGCATTCCTCCTGCCGCTCTATCAGGAGGAGGGCAAGGCTGTGCTGGTCGTGGCGGTCGGCTGCACCGGCGGACGGCACCGCTCGGTGTCCATCGCGCGGGCGGTGACGGAGTACCTAAATAAGCTCGGCTATGCCGCCTACGAGAACCACCGCGATATCACACGCGGCTGAAAGGAGAATGTCCATGTCCTTTTCCTCCGATGCCAAGGCGGAGCTGTGCCGCGTGCCGCTCACGCGGCGCTGCTGCGCGCGCGCCGAAGCCTACGGCGTGCTGCTCTACGCGGGCGGCTTTTCCCCGACCGAGGTGCGCATCGTCACCGAGAGCGAGGACTTTGCCGCGCGGCTGCCGAAGCTCTTTCAAAAGGCGTTCGGCGTTCGCTTCGACGCGCAGGAGAGCGGCGGCAAGAGCATTTTCCGCATCACGGACGGGCAGAAGCTCGCCGTCATTTTAGAAGCGCTCGGCTACGATCCCGACCAGCACTACGCGCTGCACGTCAACTTCGCGCTGCTGGAGGAGGAGTGCTGCCGCGCGTCGTTTCTGCGCGGCGCCTTCCTTGCGGGCGGCAGCGTGACCGATCCGCTCAAGCGCTACCATCTCGAGCTTGCCACGCCGCATTTGCAGGCGGGACGCGAGGTCGAGGCGCTGCTGCGCGACATGGGTTATGAGCCGAAAAACGTGCAGCGGCAGGGCAATGGCGTGACCTATTTCAAGCAGAGCGACCACATTGAGGAGCTGCTCACGCGCATCGGCGCGCCCGCCGCGGCGATGGAGGTCATGGCCGCGAAGGTCGAAAAGGAAATGCGCAACACGGTCAACCGCCGCGTCAACTGCGACGCGGCGAATGTGGACAAGGCGGTCGCCGCCTCGCGCGAGCAGGTCGAGGCGCTCACGCGCCTGACCGACGCGGGCATCGTCGCCACGCTGCCGGTCAAGCTGCAGGAGGTCGCGGTCGCGCGGCTTTTGCAGCCGGAGCTGTCGCTCAGCGAGCTGGCGGAGACCTTCGACCCGCCGCTGACGAAATCCTGTCTCAACCACCGGATGCGCAAGCTCATGGAGCTTGCGGGCAAAGAGAAAGCGTAAAGAGAGGAAAGCATCATGCCGTTTGCACACCTGCACGTTCATACGGAATACAGCCTTCTTGACGGCGCGTGCCGCATCAAGGGGCTGGCCAAGCGCGTCCGCGAGCTGGGGCAGACGGCGGTCGCCGTGACCGACCACGGCGTGATGTACGGCGCGATCGACTTCTACCGCGCGTGCAAGGCCGAGGGCGTCAAGCCCATCATCGGCTGCGAGGTCTATGTCGCGCCCCGCACGCGCTTTGATAAGCAGCACGAATTTGACGCCGAGGCGCGCCACCTTGTCCTTCTCTGTGAGAACGAGGAGGGCTACCGCAACCTCTCCTACATGGTCTCCAAGGCGTTTACCGAGGGCTTCTACATCAAGCCGCGCATCGACCTCGAGCTGCTGCGCGAACGCTCCAGGGGACTCATCGCTCTCTCGGCGTGCCTTGCCGGCGAGATTCCCCGCCGGCTTCGCAACGGCGAGTACGACAATGCAAAGGCATATGCCTTGACACTCTCGGAGATATTCGGTCCCGACCACTTCTATCTTGAGCTTCAGAACCACGGCATCCGCGATCAGGCGGTCGTGAACAAGGGCTTGCTGCGCATCCATGAGGAGACCGGCCTGCCGCTCGTCTGCACGAACGACGCGCACTATCTTACGAAGGCGGACGCCTACGCGCATGACGTGCTGCTGTGCATCCAGACGGGCAAGACTGTGGACGACGAGAACCGGATGCGCTACGAGCCGCAGAACTTCTACCTCCGCTCAACGGAGGAGATGGAGGCGCTTTTCGCCCAATACCCCGGCGCGATCGAAAACACGGGGAAGATCGCGGAGATGTGCAATTTGGAGTTCACCTTCGGCAAGTACCACCTGCCGGAATTCAAGGTGCCGGAGGGCTACACCTCGCTGACCTATTTCAAAAAGCTCTGCGCGGACGGCTTCGCCGAGCGCTACGGCGAGGGCACGGACAAGCAGCGCGCG
The DNA here is from genome assembly GCA_002437735.1 of Oscillospiraceae bacterium UBA6370. Lineage (GTDB taxonomy): Bacteria > Bacillota > Clostridia > Oscillospirales > Oscillospiraceae > Hominicoprocola. Next base: position 13,532 of record DJRC01000080.1, read on the forward strand.
CAGCTCGCATACGAGGAAAACATGATCGAGAAGATGGGCTTCGTCGATTACTTCCTCATCGTCTCCGACTTTGTGCGCTACGCCAAGAGCGTCGGTATCCCCGTCGGCCCGGGGCGCGGTAGCGCGGCGGGCAGCATCGTGAGCTACTGTTTGCATATCACGGACATCGAGCCGATGAAATACGGGCTTTTCTTTGAGCGCTTTCTGAACCCCGAACGCGTGTCCATGCCCGATATCGACATGGACTTCGGCGACACCCGCCGCGGCGAGGTCGTGGACTACGTCCGCCGCAAGTACGGCGACGACCATGTGGCGCAGATCGTCACGTTCGGCACGATGGCGGCGCGCGGCGCGATCCGTGACGTGGGACGCGCGCTGAATATGACCTACGCCGACTGCGACGTGATCGCCAAGCTCGTGCCCGGCGGGCCGGGAAACCTGCACATCACGCTCGACGACGCGCTCAAGCTCTCGCGCGAGCTGCGCGAGAAGTACGAGAACGACGAGCAGGTGAAAAAACTCATCGACACGGCGCGCGCCCTCGAGGGAATGCCGCGCCACGCCTCGACGCACGCCGCCGGCGTGGTCATCACCAAGCGCCCCGTGGTCGATTACGTCCCGCTGGCGACGAACGACGACGCGGTGGTCTGCCAGTACGTCATGACGACGCTCGAGGAGCTGGGACTGCTCAAAATGGACTTCCTTGGTCTGCGCAACCTGACGGTGCTCGACGACGCGGTCAAGACAGTGCAGAAAACGCAGCCCGGCTTTAAGCTGGCGGACATTCCGGAGAACGATCCCGAGACCTATGAAATGCTCGCCGCAGGCAAGACCTCGGGCGTCTTTCAGCTCGAATCGAGCGGCATGACGGGCGTGTGCGTCAGCCTCAAGCCGCAGAACATCGAGGATATCACGGCGCTCATCGCGCTCTACCGCCCCGGCCCGATGGACTCCATTCCGAAGTTCATCGCCTGCAAGCACGACCCGAGCAAGGTGACGTACCTCATTCCGCAGCTCGAGCCAATCCTGTCGATCACCTACGGCTGCATCGTCTATCAGGAGCAGGTCATTCAGATCTTCCAGCAGCTCGCCGGCTACACGCTCGGGCAGGCGGATATGCTCCGGCGCGCCATGAGCAAGAAAAAGGTCAAGGACATTGAAAAGGAGCGCGGCGCGTTCCTCCACGGCGACCCGAGCCGGAACATCAAGGGCTGCATCGCAAACGGGATCAGCGAGAGCGCCGCGCAGGCGATCTACGACGATATCTACGCCTTCGCGAACTACGCCTTCAACAAGGCGCACGCCGCGGCCTACGCGGTCATCGCGTACCAGACGGCGTATTTCAAGTGCCATTTTCCGAAGGAATATATGGCGGCGCTGCTCACGAGCGTGCTGGACAGCAGCGAGAAGATCGCGGAATACATCGGCGAGTGCCGCGAGTGCGCCATCGCGCTCCTGCCGCCGGACGTCAACCGTTCGAGCGACCGCTTCACGGTCGAGCCGGAGGGCATCCGCTTCGGCCTTGTCGCCATCAAAAACATCGGGCGCGGGCTGATCGCCCGCATGATGCGTGAGCGCGAGGTCAACGGTCCCTTTGCGGATTTTCAGGATTTCTGCATCCGCATGGACGGCAGCGATATGAACAAGCGCGCGGTGGAAAATCTCATCCGCGCGGGCGCGTTCGACTCGATGGGCGTGCATCGCTCGCAGCTCATCGCCGTCTACGAAAAGGTCATGGACGGCATCTCAAACGGCAACCGCGTGAACATCGAGGGGCAGATGGACTTCTTCGGCATGGGCGGCGGCGCCGCGCAGCGCGAGCCGCTGCATCTGCCGGACATTCCGGAATTTTCCGCGCAGGAGTTGATGGCGATGGAGAAGGAGACCACCGGCCTCTATCTCTCCGGCCACCCGATGGACGCTTACCGGGAGCTGTCCCGTCAGCTCGGCGCCGCGCCGATCGGCCGCATCCTGGAGGATTTCGCGCAGGAGACCGGACCGACGAGCTTTGCCGACGGTCAGAAGCTGAGCATTGCGGGCGTCGTGACCTCGAGCAAGGTCAAAATGACGCGCAGCAATACGCTCATGGCCTACGTCACGGTCGAGGACAGCACGGGCGCGATGGAAATGCTCTGCTTCGCCCGCACGCTGGAGACGAGCGGCAGCTACCTCAAGGAGGGGCAGACGATTTTGGCCTCGGGCCGCTTGAGCGTGCGCGACGAGAAGGCCCCGCAGCTCATGTGCGATGCGGCGCGTCCGCTCGACGGGAGCACACCCGATGTGTCCGCAGGGGCGGCGGGGGAGAAGCGGCAGACGCTTTATCTGCGCCTGCCGTCGATGGACAGCCATGAAATGACGCAGTTCCGCCGCATCGTCTATCTCTTCGAGGGCAAGGAGCCGGTGCGCATCCGGCTTATCGACAGCGGCAAGCTCATCGGCACGACCGCGGCGCTGCATCCGGCCTTTGTCCGCGCGATGCGCGAGCTGCTCGGCGACGAGAATGTTGTGCTGAAATAAAAGGAGACGAAATTTCCATGCGTTTGCAAAGCGCGATCTTTACTCTGCCCGACGCCCTGCTGGACGGCGGCGCCCTGCGCCCAGGCGCGGACAAGGTGCTCTCCATTCTGAGAATGGAGAGCGTGTGGCTCTACGCCGTCACGGCGCTCGACCGCGCCGAATCGCAGGCGCTGCTGCGTGCGGCGGGGATCGAGGGAGACTTCCGCGGCCTTTTGACCGAGCGCGAGGCGCTCTGCGCCGTTTGCAGCGGGACGATGCTGGAAAAGGCGATGCGGCGGCTGCGGTCGCAGAAGGCGGATACCGTGGTCTTTACCGGTACGCTCGTGGGCGTGGAGACGGCGAAGAAGGCGGGCTTCCGCGCGGTCGCCGTCGGCGGCGCGGCGGAGGGGGACGAGTGGCGGCAGATGTGCGCCCTCGCCGACTACGAGCTGCCGCACTACGAGGACTGGCTCAGACTGGAGTAAAACGGCATACGAGAAAAGGAGGACGGCAGCGTCCTCCTTTTTCGATCCTTATTCCTTTTTCTCCTCCGGCGCTTCAAAGAGCGCGTTGATCACGCTCGCGTAAAGCTGCTCGGTGTTCTTCCGGAAACGGTCGGCAAGGTCCTTTGCCATGACCTCCTTGGGCACCATCAGCTCCATCTTCAAAAGCGGGCTGTCCTGCTCGTCGCAGAAGGCGAGGGAGACGGTGTAGGTGCCGTTGGGGCGCGGCGTGATCTCGGAGCGGATCTGCGCACGGCGGCGCAGCTTCTGATTGAACACGGTGATGTTCTTGTCCGCCGCGAGGCGCACGGAGTAGGGAAGGCTCGATTCGCAGATCTGCCCGTTGCGCAGCCCCTTTTCCGTGATGGCATAGAGTCCGTCCTCCGAGAGCGTGAGGTGCCCGGAGGTGACGAGGTCATTTAGGCACTCCGAGAAATCGAAGAAGTCCACGCCGTCGTCGATCATCGCAAGCTCCTGCATGGCCTCAAACGGCACCGGCTCGATGAGCCGCGAGGCGATGTAGAGAAGAAGAAATTTGATCTCGAGCTTATCCTGAATGAAGCCCATGCGCGCCATAGGGCAGCCCTCCTGTCCGATATTTTCCTTATTATAGCGCGTTTCCTTAAATTTGTATAGTGGATTTTTCACCATTCCCGCCACCCGGCATAGACTGGACTGAAAGAAAGCCAATCTTTCATCAGTACTTAGATCAGGAGGTATTTCCATGGCTGAAAAAGTGACCGCAGGTCCGATCACGAGCGCCAACGGCGTGCGCGAAGCGGTCTGTATCCATACGAAAAAGATCTTCTCATCCTGCAAGGATAAGGACTGCATCGAGGACCTGACCTTTTACCCCACGGCGACGGCCCAGAGCGTCATCGACGCCTCACAGAGCATCCGCGGCGGCCGCGTGGAGCTGCTGCACGTCGGTGTGGATGTGGAGCCGGTGAGCTTTAACCGCGGCTTCTTCACGGTCGATATGCGCTTTTACTATCGCGTGATCCTGCAGGCGGTGAACAACGGGATGCGCGCGACGGAGATCGAGGGCCTTGCGACCTTCGACAAGCGCGTGATGCTCTTCGGCGGCGAGAGCCGCGCGAAGGTGTTTTCCTCGTACCCCGTGCCCGGCGGCGCGGACTATCCCATCGACCTCACGGCAAACCTGCCGACCGCCGTGGTCACGGCTGTCGACCCGCTGCTGCTGTGCGCGCGCATTGTCGACTGCTCCTGCGGGAACTGCTGCGACTGCACAGCGGTCACGGGCGTGCCCGCGGGCATTGCTGAGGCCTTCGACGAGCCCATTCTCTTCGAGCCGCAGACCAGGCGCGTGTGCATCTCCATCGGACAGTTCTCCATCGTGCGGCTCGAGCGCGGTACGCAGCTGCTCATTCCGGTGTTCGACTACTGCATCCCGAGCGGCAGCTGCCAGCCGGTCGGCAGCATTTCGTGCAGCTCCTGCGACGATCCCTGCGAGATGTTCGAGAGCGTCAGCTTCCCGGTGGACGATTTCTTCCCCACCGGCATCGCAGAGGGCGGCGCGGACACGCCGACGAACTGCTGCAGCTGCGGCGGCAAATAAAAGCTACGAACGCGAAGCGGCGGGGTCTCCCGCCGCTTTTTCCTTCATCCTCTTTTTTTAGGCGAACAGGCATGACCTGTCCGTTTCTCGCATAGAGTGGGGTATCTGACGGACAAGGGGGAGGGCGCATGAACGAAGCAAAGGCCATTGCGCGCTGCGAGGAGGCGGCGGCCCTGCTGCCGCCTCGGTTCCGACGCGCGGCACTGCAAATGCCGGACCATCGCAAGCGATACACGGAGGAGTTCCGCCTGCGTGCCGGACAGCCTCCCGCCGCCCTGCTGCCCGAGGGCGAGGTCACGCTGCCGTACTTCGGCGCGGACAGCCGCGTGACGCCGCGCGATCTCGCGCAGATGGTGGATGCGGTGACGGACTACTCGCGCTATGCCTGCACGGAGACGCTGCGGCAGGGCTTTTTGTGCCTGCACGGCGGCTTCCGGCTCGGCGTGTGCGGAACGGCGGTGCTGCGGCACGGCGCGGTCACAAGCCTGCGGGACATCTCCTCGCTCTCGCTGCGCATCGTCACCGAGCGGATCGGCTTAGCCGAGCCGACGGCAGACAGCCTGTTCCGCGCGGAAGCCTTCCAGAGCACGCTTCTGCTCTCGCCGCCCGGCGGCGGCAAGACGACGCTCCTGCGCGACCTCATCCGCACACTCTCGCTCGGAAGCGAGGACCGCGCGGCGCTGCGCGTCGCGGTGGTGGACGAGCGCGGAGAGATCGCCGTCTGCGCCGGAGGGGAGGCGCAGATGGCGTTGGGGACGCACACGGACGTGCTCACGCTCTGTCCCAAGGCGCAGGGCATCGGCATGGTGCTGCGGGCGATGAACCCGCAGGTCATCGCGGTCGATGAGATCACGGCGGCCGAGGACATTGCGGCAATGGCGCACGCCGCCAACTGCGGCGCGGCTCTGCTCGCGACGATGCACGCGTCAAGCCTTGACGAGCTTCGCCAAAAGCCGCTCTGGCCGCTGCTGCGCGATTCCGGCGTGTTCCGGCGCGCCATCGTCATCGAAGGCACAGGCGAGGCACGCCAATACCGCGTGGAGGAGCTGACGCCATGAAGCTGCTCGGAGCCGTCCTGATCCTCTGCGGCGCGGCGCTCCAATGCCATGCGCTGCTCGGCGCACGGAAGCAGGAGCGCGCCGCCTTACGGGAGCTATCCTCCGCGCTGGAGGGCTTGGAACGCGGGATACGCACATCTCTCTCACCGCTGCCGCGGCTGCTCGGGCAGCGCGGCGCGGGAAAGTACGCCGACGCCTTCTTCGCCGACGTGCTCGCGCAGCTGGAGAACGGAACGCCGCTGCCGGACGGCTGGCGCAAGGCCGCCGCTCGAACGCCGCTCGGCAAGCGGGAGCAGGCTGTGCTATCCGGTTTTGCCGACGCGCTCGGCGGGGAGGAGGACGCGGTGCTCCGCGCCCTGCGCACGGCGGCGCAGGCGCTGCGCGGCACGCTCTCGGAGCGGGAGCGGCAAAGTGCGCGGGATACCCGGCTCGTGACGACGCTCTGCTTCAGCCTGAGTCTCCTTGTCACGATTCTACTTATCTGAACAGGAAAAACACTTTACACAGGAGATCGCTATGGACATTGATCTGGTATTCAAGATCGCCGCCATCGGCATCGTGGTCGCAGTGCTCAATCAGCTGCTCGTGCGCTCGGACCGGCCCGATCAGGCGATGCTCGTGAGCCTCGCGGGGCTGGTGACGACGATGATGCTGCTCGTGCGGGAGATCAGCTCGCTCTTTGAGCTGGTCAAAACGCTCTTCGGGTTCTGAGCGATGGAGCTTTTGCTGAAGGTATTCGCGCTGTGCGTCATCACAGCGGCGGTCGCCTCGCTGCTGCGGCGGAGCGAGGGAGAGCTGGCGCTGCTGCTGGCGCTGTGCGCCGCCGCCTGCGCGGCGGCTCTGCTCATCGCGGCAGGCGAACCGCTGGCCGCGCTGCTTCGCACGCTCGCGGAGAAAACGGGCCTTTCGGGCTCGGTGTTCACGCCGCTTTGGAAGGTGCTCGCCATTGCACTGACGGTGCGCGTGGGCGGCGCCTTCTGTCGTGACGCCGCGCAGGGCGCGCTTGCCTCCGTGCTCGAGACCGCCGGCGCGGTCTGCGCGCTGACCGCAGCCGCTCCGCTGCTGCTCGCCGTGGCAGAGCTGGTGGAGGGCTGGCTGTGAGAAGGACGATATTTCTCCTGCTCACGCTCGCGCTCCTGACCGTTCCGGTCCGCGCCGTGCAGCTTCCGGGCGAGCTTCTCGGCGCGCTGCCGGAGGAAGCGGCCGGGCTGGCGGAGGACGGGGACATCACCGAGGGCGGCGTACAGCTCCTCGTACAGAGCTTCTTCGATGCGCTGCGCGCGTCGCTGGACCGCTCGCTGCGCGGAGCGGTGCTGCTCGCGCTGACCGTCCTGCTCACGGGAGCTGCGGACGGCTTTGCGTCCTCGCTCGGCGAGAACGCCTCCCGCTTCGTGCCGCTCGTCGGCGTGCTGTGCGTGACGACGCTCTCGGCCGGCGACCTTTCCTCGCTCATCGGCCTGGGAAC
>DJRC01000061.1 GCA_002437735.1 Oscillospiraceae bacterium UBA6370
CAGCACCTCAGGGTGGAACTGCACGCCGTACAGCTTGCGGGTATCGTCGGCCACGGCGGCGAAGCCGCAGCCCTCGGTGGTGGCCACAACGGCGAAACCAGGGGCGAGACGCTCTACCTCTACGCCGTGGCTCATCCAGCACACGGACGTTTCCGGCACATCGGCAAACAGCGGGGAAGCGGTGTGGGTCAGCTGCACCTTGCCGTATTCCCGGGTCTCCGCCCTGCGGCACTGGCCGCCCAGCAGCTGCATCATCAGCTGCTGCCCGTAGCAGATACCCAGCACGGGGATGCCCATTTCAAACAGGGCCTTGTCCACCATGGGGGCGTTGGGCTCGAACACCGTGGCCGGGCCGCCGGTGAGGATCAGCGCGTCCGGCCCGAAGGCGCGGATCTCGTCCATGGACAGGCGGAAGGATTTGATCTCGCAGTACACGCCGCATTCACGGACGCGGCGGGCCACCAGCAGGTTATACTGTCCGCCGAAGTCCAGTACCAGTACCTTTTTCATCTCAGTCGTCCTCACGGAAGAGAATGCCGTTCTCGTCCGCCTGCTCGATGACGGCGAGCGCCTTGTACGGCACGCTGGAGGCGCGGAATTTGTCGCCGCCGCCCTGGAAGCCCTTTTCGACCGCGACGCCGATGCCCTCGAGCGTCGCGCCCGCAGCGTTGACGAGGTCGACGAGGCCCTGCATCGCGTAGCCCTTCGCCATGAAGTCGTCGATGATGAGAACGTGGTCGTCCGCGTGCAGCCACTCATGGCTGACGATCAGCGTGACCTTCTTTTTGTAGGTATAAGAAAAGACCTCGCTCTGGTACAATCCGCCCTCGATGTTGTCGCTCTTCGCCTTCTTGGCGAACAGCATGGGAACACCGTATTTTTGGGCGCAGATCGTGGCCAAAGCGATGCCGCTTGCCTCCGCTGTTAAAACCATGGTGATCTTGCTGATGTCAAAATACTTCGCGAACTCGTCGGCCAGAGCCTCGAGCAGCTTGGTGTCGACGCGGTGGTTGAGAAAGCCGTCGACCTTGATGATGTTGCCGGGCAGGACCTTGCCTTCGCGGCGGATGCGTTCCTTGAGCAGTTCCATGGGACCGTCCTCCTGTCGTATAATATAAGTGCGCGGACTGTGCTGCCATTGTAGATATTGTATCGTATGATAGAGCATTTGCGCAAGAAAAACAAGGTGACGGAGAGACCAAAAAAAGAGAGAGAAAAGCGCCCGTTTTCGGGCGCTTTTTATGGTTTTACATGATTTGATAAGATGCGCTTATGCCGGATATCACGTTCCCTTGGCATCGGCGGGATAGAGCCGAAGTGCCTGCGCGTCAAGATCGCTTAGGATGTTCTCGACGGCCTGTTCGGTATAGCTGCCGTCCATCGGGTACGCAAGGTCGGCGCACACGACGGGATCGGTGGAGAAGAGAAGCGTGACGTTTCCGCGCAGCAGCGCGGTCACATCCTCGCGGAAGCACTCAAATTCCGCCTGCGTCGCACGGCCGATGTCGGGGACCGGCGAGGCGCCGTCCGCCTCAAGCACAAAGGTGACGGCGTTTCCGTCAAGGTACTGCTCCTGCCCACCGGCGTAGGAAAGAAGATCATAGCTGTAATTGCCCACGCCCGCGCCCACGAAGGGCAAATAGCGCAGAAGGTCCGCGCCCCAGACGCCGCTTTCGTCCTCACCGTAGACAAGGAACAGCGTTTTCCAGCCGACGTGATAGGTGCCGAATTCCTCGGTGAAGAGCACCGTGCCATCGTACTTTTTCACGTCCAGTGTGTAGAAGCGCATTGCGAATTCGTCCGGCTCCGAGCTGGTGAGAACAAGAATTTCGTCCTCACCGTCGCGGTCGAGGTCGGCGTAGGCGAGGGGCTTTTCATTGGCTGCATAGACCTCGGTGAACCGCTCCGGAGCAGTATCCACATAGGTATACTTTTCCGTATCGCGCTGCGCAAGGTACAGCCCGCCGTTCCCGTCGGGACGGTAGGTGTCGGTGTAATACTCAGGCGTAGAATGCCATTGGCAGATGCACGCCCTGTTTTCCTCGTCAATCTCAAGCTGATAGGTCCAGCTGCGGTAGGGGCGGAAGCTGTCCGTTTCCGCGTCGTAGAACCAGTAATAGTAGGGCAGGTTGTAGGCGGGCGTGTCGATCTGCAGGCCGATGTCCATATAGCCGTCAAAGTTGTAGTCGCCGGTCACAAGCCCACCGTCCGCGTTCCAGCAGTTTGTGTAGCCGTCCGTACACCAGACGTCGTCGCCGACGTCGGCGCTGCGCAGCTCCTGCTCGCCGCCGTTGTCCCACAGGAGAAGAACGCGGCTCACGCCGCAGTCGTACTCGCCGTCCTGACGGCCATAGAGCCGCAGCGTCGCCGTTCTGCCCTCACAGAGGGTGAACGGCTCCTCGTGCAGCAGCACGTCGTCCGCGTGCAGAACGGTCCAGTCACCGTCCGCGGCGGGCTGTTCGACAATAGGCTCCGGCGGTTCGTCGGGCAGCGGTGTGTCTGCGGCAGCATTCTTTTCGCCGCAGGCGGCGAGCGTCAGCGCGAGCGCCGCGGCAAGCAGCAGCGCGGTAAGCTTCGTTTTCATTGTGTTCCTCCCCAAGCCATGCTATTAATTTACATAATAACATATTTCTGCGGAAAAGTCGTTACAAAAGGGTTACAAAAAAGGAGAGCGCCGGGGCGCTCTCCTTCGCGGTGCAGGGTCTTATTTCTTCTCGTCCTCGAGCAGGCCCTTGAAGCTGGCGGCAAGGCCGGCAAGGCTCTGGATCTCGCTGGGGACGATGATCTTCGTCGCCTGACCGTCGGCGGCCTTCTCGAAGGATTCGAGCGCCTTGAGCTTGACGACCTGATCGTTGGGGTTGGCGTTGTTGAGGAGCTTGATGGAGTCCGCCAGCGCGGTCTGGACCTTCATAATGGCCTCGGCCTCGCCCTCGGCGCGGAGCACGGCGGCCTGCCGCTCCGCCTCGGCGTGGAGAATGGCGGCCTGCTTTTCAGCGTCCGCCTTGAGGATGGTGGACTGCTTTTCGCCCTCGGCGACGAGGATCTGGCTCTGCTTCTGACCCTCGGCCTGCAGGATGGACTCGCGGCGCTCGCGCTCGGCCTTCATCTGCTTTTCCATGGCGTTCTGAATTTCCTTGGGCGGCAGAATGTTCTTGAGCTCCACGCGGTTGACCTTGATGCCCCAGGGGTCGGTGGCCTCGTCGAGGATGGCGCGCATCTTGGCGTTGATGATGTCACGGCTGGTGAGGGACTGGTCGAGCTCCATTTCGCCGATGATGTTGCGGAGCGTCGTGGCGGTCAAGTTCTCGATGGCGTTCATCGGGTGCTCGACGCCGTAGGTGTAGAGCTTGGGGTCGGTGATCTGGAAGTAGATGACCGTGTCGATCTGCATGGTGACGTTATCCTTGGTGATAACGGGCTGGGGATCGAAGTCGGCGACCTGCTCCTTGAGGCTGACCTTCTTGACCACGCGCTCAATGAAGGGGATCTTCAGGTGAAGGCCGACGTTCCAGGTCGCGCTGTACGCGCCGAGACGCTCGACGACGTAGGCGCGGGACTGCTGCACGACGTGGATGTTGCTCACAACCAGAATGAGCACGAGCACGACGAGCACGATGACGCCGATGTAGTTGAAAATGGATGCGATAGGCATATTACGGTTCCTCCCTTTCTTTTCTGACGAAGAGCTTGACGCCCTCCATTCGGACGATGGTGACCATGGAGCCGCGGGCGATCACGTCGCCGTCCTCGCTGCGGGCGGTCCATGTTTTGCCGTCGATGTAGACGGCGCCGGTGGTGTTTTCGTTGTCGATGGTCTCGGTGACCTTGGCCGTGTGGTGCAGCACACGGTCGGCGTTGGTGGGGACGATGGTCTTATCCAGCATTTTGTGCGCCAGCGGGCGCGTTGCGATTAGGGCTGCGATGGAGACCGCCAGAAAGACGACGATCTGCAGCCAGAGCACCGCGCCGAACTCCAGCGAGAGCAGCGCGGCCACCGCGCCGGCCACGAACCAGATGGAGACCAGCCCTGCCGTCGCCGCCTCGGCAATGCCGAAAATGACGATGGCGGCGATCCATACAAATGTCATGTTGCCTCCCGAACCTCCTTTCATGCTGTGGGCAAGCGCCATCAGCGAGAGCAGAACGATGAAGATCAGCGTGCCGCCGATGAGCTTGTCATAGGGGGAAAGATTGCTGAGAAAGTCAACAAAGGAACGCTTGAGCGGCTTGCCGGCGATGGGCTGCCCGACCTCGGCCTCCTCCGCCTCGACGGGCGGGAGCTCGTCGGCGAAGAGCGCGTCGAGCGTCGTGTGGTAGCGGTGGCAGATGTAGAGGATCTTTTCGATCTCCGGGTAGCCGCGGCCGGATTCCCAGCGCGACACCGCCTGCCGCGAGACGTGCAGCTGTTCGGCAAAGGTCTCCTGCGTCATGCCGCTTTGCTTTCGGACCTCCTGCAGCTTTTCGCCAAAGGCCATTTCCCTGTTCCTCCGTTTCTCTCTGTGTGGCTATCCTACCGCCCGCGCCGTGTTTTTTCCACCAACCTGCGCTTGCGTTTTGCGTTTTTTGCCTGTCCGGCGCGCAACTTTAACGTTACATTGCCCGCCGGAGGGGCGTTTTGGGCTTTTCCATAGTATACCATAGGGCGCGGGGAATTACCATGTTTTTTTGCGCACGGGCGATTGCGTTTTTGCGCCGCGTCCGCTATACTGGAAAAAACGAAAGAAGAAAGCGATGGAAACGCCATGCTGCAATTTGCCATTCCCTGCCTGCTGGGACTCGAGAGTCTGGTGGGCGATGAAGTGAAAAAGCTCGGCCTTGCCGACGTGCGTGTGGAAAACGGGCGCGTGCTGTGCCGCGGCGAGGAGCGCGACCTTGCGCGGCTGAACATCAACCTGCGCTGCGGTGCGCGCGTGCTGCTCGTGCTCGCGAGCTTCCGCGCGGCGGATTTTGAAGCGCTCTTTCAGGGCACCCGCGCCGTGCGCTGGGAGGACTGGGTCCCCCGCGAGGGGGAGTTCCCCGTGACGGGCTATTCCATCAACTCCACGCTGCACTCCGTGCCGGCGTGCCAGTCCATCGTGAAGAAGGCGGTCGCCGCGCGGCTCGGGGCGGCCTACGGGCTGCAAACGCTGCCGGAGACCGGCAAGCGCTATCAAATCCGCTTCTCCATTATGAAGGACGAGGTGATGCTCTGCCTCGACGCGAGCGGCGAGGGGCTTTACAAGCGCGGCTACCGCGCCGTCGGCGTGGCAGCTCCGCTCAAGGAGACGCTGGCCGCCGCGATGGTAAAGCTCTCGCACTACAACGGGCGCGACCCGTTCTGCGATCCCTTCTGCGGCAGCGGCACCATCGCCATCGAGGCGGCGCTGATCGCCAGGAACCGTGCCCCGGGCCTGAACCGCAGCTTTGCCGCGCAGCATTGGGCGATGGTGGACAAGCGCATCTGGCTCGACGCGGAGGACGAGGCGATGGATAACGAATTTCACGACAAGACCTACGAGATCTGGGGCGGCGACATTGACCCGCACGCCGTTGAGATCGCGCGGCACAACGCGGAGCTTGCCGGGGTGGACGATACGGTGCGCTTTGAGGTGGACGATGCGACGCGCTTCCACTGGGGCGGGCAGTATGGGCGCGTTGTGACGAATCCACCCTACGGTGAGCGTCTGCTGGAGCAGAAGGAGGCCGAGGAGCTTTACCGCGCCTTCGGCCGCGCGGTGGATAAGCTGCCGGAGACCTGGCGCGTTTATGTGCTCTCGTCGCACACGGAGTTCGAGCGCTGCTTCGGACGCATCGCTGACAAAAAGCGCAAGCTCTACAACGGTATGCTCAAGTGCGACTTGTTCATGTACGGGAAGCGGCTTTGAGAGCATACCGTGCGCAGCGCCGCAAGTGCGGCGTGCAAGTGTTTTGCCGCAGGCAAAACCTTGGAACAGGCGGGATCGATTCTCGCCTGTTCTGATTAAATCACGGGGTCTCCGCAAAATCGGAGATTTTGTGGGGTATGCTCAAGTGCGACCTGTTCATGTATGGGAAGAGAGTCTGAGCGTATGGAAACAAAACAGCCGCAGGTGGAGACCTGCGGCTGTTAATTTTCTGTTAAGGCTTTTGGATTTTGTTTCGTTCCGGCCTTTTTTCATAAAATGTTCATTGCATTTTTCGCCCCGCCTGCGCTATCATTTAAAGAGTTATACAGAAAACGAACGTGGGGCCGTCGGCCCCTGCCGCTTTGCGGCTTGCGGGAGGCCTTTTTGTGAAACACATTTTTATCATCAATCCGTCGGCCGGTAAGAACGACAGCCGCCAGCGCATCTACACGATGGCAGAGTTACTGCGGGAAAGGCACGGCCTGGACGTACAGTGTATGCTCACTGCGTCGGTCGGCCATGCGGCCGCGCTTGCGCGCGGCCTTGCCGAGAGCGGAGAAGAGGTGCGGCTCTATGCCTGCGGCGGCGACGGCACGGTCAATGAGGTCGCCAACGGCATCGCGGGCTATGCCAACGCCGCGATGACCTGCATCCCCATCGGCACGGGCAACGATTTTCTCAAAAACTTCGGCGCGGACTACGAAAAGTTCCTCGACGCGGAAAATCTCTGGAACGGCGAGACGCAGGCGCTCGACCTCATCGACTGCAGCGGGCGTTACTGCCTGACGATCGCCTGCTCGGGCATTGACGCGCGCATCGCCGAGAGCGTGCATAAATTCAGCGCCAATCCGCACCTGAGCGGACGCGGCAGCTATCTGGTCAGCGTGGCGGCGAACGGCATCTTCGGCCGCATCGGGCGGCATTGGACGGTCTGGCTGGACGAGGAAAGGTTCGAGGACGACTTCGCCCTCGTATCCATGTGCAACGGCCGCTACTACGGCGGCGGCTCCACGCCGGTGCCGGAGGCACGGATGAACGACGGCGTGCTGCACACCGTGCTGGTGAGGAACATCAGCAAGCTCCGCTTCGCGCGGCTCTTCCCGGACTATTCCGCGGGAAACCACGAAAAGCTCCCGAAGGATGTGGTGCGCTTTTCCACGGCGAGGGTCGTGCGCATCCACTCCGACGACGGCGACATCGTCACCTGTCTGGACGGCGAGTGCTCCCATTCGCACGACGTGACGCTCCGCCTGGCGGACAAAAAGCTCAATTTCTTCGGCCCCGCTGGCTGCGACCCGAACGCGACGGCGCGCTGAGAGAATTTTACCAAACTGTGAATTTTTACAAATCGACCGGATTTTTCATAAAATCCCCTTGCAATATCGCTTGCCTTGCGCTATGATAGCACCGTTGGTTAGCACTCAACCATAAGGAGTGCTAACCAACGGTGAATTTGTTTTTTCAAATTTGTGAAAATATAGAAGGAGGCACATTCCCATGAAACTCACTCCGCTTGCTGACCGCGTCATCCTCAAGATGCTCGAGGCCGAAGAGACCACCAAGGGCGGTATCATCTTGACTGCCAGCGCCAAGGAAAAGCCCTCGATCGCCGAGGTCATTTCCGTCGGCCCTGGCGGCATGGTCGACGGCCACGATGTCGTTATGACCGTCAAGCCCGGCGACAAGGTCATCACCAGCAAGTATTCCGGCACCGAGGTCAAGATCGACGACGAGGAATACACCGTCGTCCGCCAGTCTGATATCCTTGCCATCGTTGAGTAAAACGCGCAAAGAGGGAGCAGGCTCTCCCTTTGGATCCCCACCGCCGGTCTGCGGACCGGCGATGCCGCCCAAGGCGGCTGGGTCAAAGTATTTTTGCCACGCACATGTCACGGCAAAAATAATCTAAACTATTTTCGCGTTCCGCGAAATTTCTAATGGAGGTACACTCTTATGTCTAAGCTCATTAAATCCGGCGAAGAGGCCCGCAAGGCGCTTGAAGTCGGCGTCAATACTCTGGCCGATACCGTGAAGGTCACCCTTGGCCCCAAGGGCCGCAACGTCGTGCTCGACAAGAAGTTCGGCGCTCCGCTCATCACCAACGACGGCGTGACCATCGCCAAGGAGATTGAGCTGCCCGATCCGTTCGAGAACATGGGCGCTCAGCTCGTGCGTGAGGTCTCCACCAAGACCAACGACGTCGCGGGCGACGGCACCACCACCGCGACCCTGCTCGCGCAGGCGATGATCCGCGAGGGTCTGAAAAACCTCGCCGCCGGCGCGAACCCCATCGTGATGAAGAAGGGTATGGCCAAGGCCGTTGAGACTGCCGTGGAAGCCATCAAGGCCAACAGCCAGAAGGTCAACGGCACGGACGATATCGCCCGCGTCGGCACCGTCTCCAGCGGCGACGAGTTCATCGGCAAGCTGATCGCCGAGGCCATGGAGAAGGTCAGCGCCGACGGCGTGATCACCATCGAGGAATCCAAGACCGCCGAGACCTATTCCGAGGTCGTCGAGGGCATGATGTTCGACCGCGGCTATATCACCCCTTACATGGTCACCGATACCGAGAAGATGGAGGCCGTCGTGGACGATGCCTACATCCTCATCACTGACAAGAAGATCTCCGTCATTTCCGACATTCTGCCCATCCTCGAGCAGCTCGTCCAGAGCGGCAAGAAGCTGGTCATCATCGCCGAGGACGTTGAGGGCGAGGCGTTGAGCACCCTGATCGTCAACCGTCTGCGCGGCACGCTGAACGTCGTCTGCGTCAAGGCGCCCGGCTTCGGTGATCGCCGCAAGGAGATGCTGCAGGATATCGCCATCCTGACCGGCGGTCAGGTCATCTCCGAGGAGCTTGGCTACGAGCTCAAGAGCGCGACCGTCGATATGCTCGGCCGTGCGCGTCAGGTCAAGGTCACCAAGGAGAACACCACCATCGTGGACGGCTCCGGCGACAAGCAGGCCATCAAGGACCGCGTGTCCCAGATCCGCGCGCAGATCGCCGTCACCACCAGCGACTACGATAAGGAGAAGCTGCAGGAGCGTCTGGCGAAGCTCGCCGGCGGCGTGGCGGTCATCAAGGTCGGCGCGGCCACCGAGACCGAGATGAAGGAAAAGAAGCTGCGCATCGAGGATGCTCTGAACGCGACCCGCGCGGCGGTCGAGGAGGGCATCGTCGCCGGCGGCGGCACCGCCTACGTCAACGCTGTTCCCGCGGTCGAGAAGCTCATCGGCAAGGTCGAGGGCGACGAGAAGACCGGCGTGAAGATCATCGTCAACGCGCTGCAGGAGCCTGTCCGCCAGATCGCCAAGAACGCCGGTGTGGACGGCAGCGTGGTGCTTGAGAAGATCAAGAGCAGCCGCAAGGTCGGCTACGGCTTCGACGCCTACAAGGAGGTCTACTGCGACATGATCGGCGCCGGTATCGTCGATCCTGCCAAGGTCACACGTTCCGCGCTGGAGAACGCCGCGTCCGTCAGCTCCATGGTGCTGACCACCGAAGCGCTGGTCGCCGATAAGCCCGAGCCTCCCGCGCCTGCGGCTCCTGCCGGCATGGGCGGCATGGACGGCATGTACTAAGAGACAGGAAAACCGCCTGTTTCGCGAAGATTTAAGGCTGAAAAGCAGGAATTTTCCCACTGAACCGTGATTTTCCGTGACAAGGTGCTGTGAGCTTACACACAGCTTACACACTTTACGATTCGGAAAGGCTTAATACGGAACAAACTCCCGGCATCCGCTGATGTGGATGCCGGGAGTTTTTGCGCATTCGATTTTGTCATGGTGCTACAGTACGGATTCGATGCCTTTATTATTTGTCCGCGCAAAGGCACATCCGCAGCTTTTTCTCTACCTGCTGAGGGTCAAAATTCTTTCCGATGAAGACGATCTGGTTGAGCCGGTCGCCGTATTTTTCGTCCCAGGTTTTTTTAATTTCGGGGTATTCCCGCTTGGTGAGCTTCTGCTCATTCTCCGGAAATGCGGCAAGCCAGTTGGAGACCTCTGTCACAGAGGCGTTCCGCCCCGCCTGCTCAAAGAGCTGGACGTGCATAT
>DJRC01000003.1:0-1585 GCA_002437735.1 Oscillospiraceae bacterium UBA6370
TGCCGCGCACCGTCACGCCGCCGACGCGCAGTGTGGAGACGAAGCCCGCGTCGTTGCGCGTAAGGTCCGTGAGAAAGCTGCCGGCGTCCCCGTCGAGCTTCGCCGCGGGGTAGGCCGCAAGAAAGCGGTCGCGGAATTCCTGCGCGGTGAAGGTCACGACGGAGTAGTAGTTCGGCACAAGGGAATCGTCCTCGGGGCTGTCCACGCTCTGGAGATAGGGCAGGTCGGTCTGCCAGACCTCGCCCGCGCCCTGCGTGTGCCCTGCGGCGGAGGAGAAAAAGACCGCCAGCACCGGCTCGCCGTCGTAAACGATCACCTCGCCGTCCGTCTCCGCCACGGCCCGCGCGAGCTTTTCCTCGTAGTAGAGCGCGCCCGCACCCCAGCCGGCCGCCGCGTCCTCGGCGGTCTCGTAGGCCTTGCAGCAGGTGATGTCGTCGCAGGCGTCCGCGTCGGGATGGCGCGCAATGGCGCCCTGCGCCATCTTGTGCAGCGTGTAGGTCCGCGCGGCGACCGCCTGCGCCTTGAGCGCCTCGAGCTCGAACGAGGCGGGCATCTCCGCGCGCAGCACGCCGAGCAGGTATTCGTCCATCGTCATCTCCTCGACCTCGCCGCCGTGCAGCACGCGCAGCGTGCGCGTATGGTCAGGCACCGCGGCGTCGGGACGCCGCACCTCGCCGGAGCGCTCACCGGACGGCTCCGGCTCCTCCGACGCTTGCCGCGCGGGCGCAAAGCGCCATGCGAGAAGAAAGAGAAGGGCGATTAGCACAAGGCTGATGCGCAAGGCGTTTTTCATGTGAAAGCTCCTCCTTTGCAGACGGTTTCTCATTTACTATATGAGGGGCTGTCCCAAGGATAGACCGCGGCGCGAAATGCGTGGACAAATCGCCGCCGCCGTGCTACAATAATGTCGATCGGATATTTTACCGGAAAGGACGATGCCCTGTATGAAGACCTCCGACCGTCTTGCGACGATCCTTTTTCTCCTTGCCGCGCCCGCCGCGCGGTTTTTGGAGATAAAAAACAATTTTGATCCGGCCGGTCTGCCGACCGGCGGCTTCCCGTACCTGCCCGCCGTGCTGCTTGCGGCGGCGGTCGTGTTCCTGCTCTCGGCGCGCGGGCTGCCCGCGCGGGAGGCCGTCACGGCAGACTTCGGCGGCATCTTCCGCTTTGACGGTCAGCTCACGCTGACCGCTGCGGTCCTGGGCGGCTTTCTGCTGCCGGCTGCCGCAGCGCTGCGGCTTGTGAGCGGGGGAACGGCGGGATTGAACCTGATCCTTTCTGTGTTCCTCGCCTGCTCCGGCGCGGCGCTGCTCTATGCGCTCATTGCCCAGCGGCGCTCCGGTGCGTTCGCGCCGACCGCGCTGCTCGTGCCGGTGTGCTTACTCGTCGTGCAGATCATCGTCACCTACCGCGCCAACGCGCGCGACAGCGTGCTGGGCCACTTCTATGTTGAGCTTCTGCTGCTCGCGGCACTCTGCCTCGCCTCGCTCTACCTTGCGGCGTTCGCCTATCGCTGCGGCGCTCCGCGCAGCTTTGCGCCCGCCGCGCATCTGGCGCTCACGCTGGCGGCGGCCTGCTGCGTGGA
>DJRC01000003.1:1646-2940 GCA_002437735.1 Oscillospiraceae bacterium UBA6370
CTTGCCGCCTGCCTCGGCGCGGCGCTGCTGCTCCTCGCCTACCTGGAGGCGGCGGGGGATTTCGAGGGGTAACAGCGGAACCATGCCAAAAACGGAAAAACGGCTGCTCTCGCAGCCGTTTTTTCCTATTGATTGGAAGATTGGATGAAAAGAAGCTATTGTCTCTTGCAAGTATTAAGATAACGGCTGAGTTTTAATAAAGTTCGGGTCAGTTGTTACAAAAGTATTAAATCGAATAAAAATTATGGTAACTTGTCCGCAATTTTATGTCAGACCGTGAAGGTCAGCATTCGGTCCATTCCGCTTCGTTCCCATGCGCTCGGATCAGCTGCATCAGATCGCCGGCGCGCATCCATACGGTCGCCGTATTATCATTCGGGTGTACGCCGATTTTCTGTCCCGCGAATTCCCGGTCCAGATAGAAATGAACACGGCGCTCCGCATCGTTCAGCAGTCCCAAGGGGGTGACCGCGCCGGGGATCAGACCCAGGATCGCCGACAGGTCGGCATCGGAGGCGAAGGAAAGACTGCGCAGGCCGTGGCGGGCGCGAAACTCCTTCAGATCGACCCGCTTATTGCCGCGGACCGTGATGAGATAATAGCCGCGTTTTTTATCGTCGCGGACAAACAGGTTTTTTGCATCCCACTCGGGGTAGGGAAGCGAAATGGTCCCCAGCTCATCCATATTGAATACGGCCTTATGCTCTGTGACCTCGTAAGGAATTTCCTGCGAGGTCAAGTATTCGTAGATATCAGTCTTGGTCATAAAAGCTCTCCTTTTGGTGGTATATTCGGACCCGGCTCCGAAGCCTTGTCCGCTCTTATGCCGCGGAAGAAGTCCTCCAGCACCGCGCGGCACTCGTCCGCGAGGATTCCGCCGACGAGCGCGGGGGTGAGCGCGAACGGCTCCATGTAGAGATTCAGCACGCCGCCGCAGGCGCCCATCGCGCGGTCGCGCGCACCGTAGTAGACGCGCGGGATGCGGGCGTTGAGGATCGCGCCGGCGCACATCGGACAGGGCTCAAGCGTGACGTAGAGCGTGCAGTCGTCCAGCCGCCACGAGCCGGTGACCTCATTCGCCATGGCGATGGCTTCCATCTCGGCGTGCGAGGCGGTGGACTGCTTCTCCTCACGGCGGTTGCGCCCGCGGCCGACGATCTCGCCGCCGCGCACGATCACGCAGCCGACCGGCACCTCGCCCGCCGCCGCGGCTTCGCGTGCAAGCACGAGCGCCTGCGCCATGTAATTTTCCTGCTCGGTCATGCGCTTTTCCTCCCATGGTTTAAGTTTAGGC
>DJRC01000095.1 GCA_002437735.1 Oscillospiraceae bacterium UBA6370
AGCACCAGCTCGGTGACGCCGTGCTCGGCGATGAGCTTTTGGATCTCCGCCGCAACCGCCTCGGGGCGGTAGGCGGTGATGACGGTGGTGAAGCCCGCGAGCGTCAAAAGCGCGTCGGAGACGGCGATGCCGGTGTGCGCGTCGCCGTAGTCAATGGCCATAATTTTCATGGGAAAAACCTCTCAGCATTTGTAGTGACACCATTATAGCGAAAATTTCTCATTTTTCAAGCAATTTGTGCTTGACGGGACGCTTGCCTTGTGCTACTATTCTACTTACCTGTGAAAGAGGGCTTTCTTTTTGTGCGCTTTTTCGCTTTTCGCGCCGCGAAAGAGAGCCGCTCTTAATTCAAGAGCAGGGAGGCAATCGGCAGTCCCGCAGGACGGGAAGCTGCCATAATAAGGAGGTGCCGTTATGCGCGTGAAGGTCACTCTGAGATGTAACGAGTGCAAGCAGAGAAACTACAATACGATGAAGAACAAGAAGAATACCCCTGACAAGCTTGAGCTGAACAAGTATTGCCGCTTCTGCAAAAAGCACACCGTTCATACCGAAACCAAGTAAGTTAGGAAAGGTAGTGTAACAATGGCAGAAGAGAAGAAAAAGGATCGCGGCAAGTGGTTCCGCGAAATGAAAAGCGAGCTGAAAAAGGTCGTTTGGCCCACCGGCAAGGATACGGCGAAGAACACCGGCACGGTGCTTCTGTGCTCCCTGTGCGTGGGCGTCTGCATCTGGGTCTTTGACGCCGTGGCTATGTTGGCCGTCAAGTCTCTGCTCGGCGTGTTCGCCGGCTAAGAGGGCGCAGGAAATGGCTGATAACGCGAAGTGGTATGTTGTCCATACCTATTCCGGTTATGAAAACGCCGTCAAGACCGCCATTGAGAAGTTCGTGGCGAACCGCCATCTGGAGGATATGATCCTCGACATCCAGATCCCCATGGAAACGGTGACCGAGGTCACGGAATCCGGCGCGGTGAAGGAGGTCGAGCGCAAGACCTTCCCGGGCTATGTGATGGTCAAGATGGTTATGACGGACGACACCTGGCATCTGATCCGCAATATCCGCGGCGTGACCGGCTTTGTCGGCAGCGCCACCAACGCCATCCCCCTAACGGAGGATGAGGTCCTGGCCCTCGGCATGGAGCGCCGCGAGATCGTCGTGGCCTACAACGTCGGCGACCAGGTCAAGATCACGGACGGTCCTCTGGCCACCTTCCTCGGCACGGTCGAGGAGATCGAGCCGGAGAAGAACCGCGTGTGCGTGGTCGTTTCCATGTTTGGCCGCGAAACGCCCGTCGAGCTCGAGCTCGATCAGGTCGAAGTGGTCGAAAGATAAGCAAGAATCGCCAGAAGCGATGAGCCGGTATCCCGGCAAAGTGGGAGAGACGCTGTGCGTCTCGCCAAGGGCGGCCCGCCTTAGGGGCGGCCGTTACCACATTTATAATCAAGGAGGTGCCTAAAATGGCACAGAAAGTAGTCGGCTACGTTAAGCTGCAGATCCCCGCTGGTAAAGCAACTCCCGCGCCCCCTGTCGGCCCCGCGCTCGGTCAGCACGGCGTCAACATCGCGGCTTTCACGAAGGAATTCAACGAGCGCACCAAGAACGACATGGGTCTTATCATCCCCGTCGTCATCACGGTGTATGCCGACCGTTCCTTCAGCTTCATCACCAAGACTCCTCCCGCTGCGGTCCTGATCAAGAAGGAGTGCAACATCGAGTCCGGTTCCGGCGTCCCCAACAAGACCAAGGTCGCCACCATTTCCAAGGCCTCCGTTCAGAAGATCGCCGAGATGAAGATGCGCGACCTCAACGCCGCGTCTCTCGAGTCCGCGATGAGCATGATCGCCGGCACCGCGCGCTCCATGGGCGTCGTGGTCGAAGAGTAAGGGAGGTATACGGAAATGTTCAGAGGTAAAAAGTATCAAGATGCTGCCAAGCAGATCGAAAAGAATACGCAGTATGACGCCGCAGAGGGCTTCGGCTTGATCTGCAAGACCGCTTCCGCGAAGTTCGACGAGACCGTCGAGCTGCACGTCAAGTTGGGCGTCGACTCCCGTCACGCCGACCAGCAGGTCCGCGGCGCGATCGTTTTGCCCAACGGTACCGGTAAGACCGCGCGCGTTCTCGTCTTCGCCAAGGGCGACAAGGCGGACGCTGCCCGCGAGGCCGGCGCCGATTACGTCGGCGAGATGGACATGGTCGAGAAGATCCAGAAGGAAAACTGGTTCGATTTCGACGTCGTCGTCGCTTCCCCCGACATGATGGGTGTTGTCGGCCGCCTCGGTAAGGTCCTCGGCCCCAAGGGCTTGATGCCCTCCCCCAAGGCCGGCACCGTTACGCCCGACGTCGCCAAGGCTGTCAAGGAAGTCAAGGCCGGTAAGGTCGAGTACCGTCTCGACAAGACCAACATCATCCACTGCCCCATCGGCAAGGTCTCCTTTGGCCCCGAGAAGCTCACTGAGAACTTCAACGCTCTCATGGGCGCCATCGTCAAGGCCAAGCCCGCCGCCGCCAAGGGCCAGTATATCAAGTCCTGCGTCGCCGCCTCTACCATGGGCCCCGGCGTGAAGATGAACACCGCAAAGCTTTAAGAGCGCGCAAATGTGATATTTGGGGCTTGACATTTGTACAGGCTCTGAATATAATAATGGAGCGTTCCAAAGACAGCAGGGGAGGGTCACACCTCGTAAGTCCTGCCGAGGATGGCAAATCGTTATGATTGCTTACACCGTCCTTGTGTCTTTCGGCATGAGGACGGTTTCCTTTTTAGAACGCCTCTTTCCCCGGGCATAGGGAGCTATGCCGCAAATCTAACGGAGGTGAAAACAAGAATGCCTAACGCAAAAGTCCTGTCTGAAAAGCAGGCGATCGTGGCCTCTCTGACCGAGAAGCTGCAGGGCGCGGCCGCCGGTATCATCGTCGACTACAAGGGCATCACCGTCGCGGAGGACACTGCTCTTCGCGCCGAGTGCCGCAAGAACGAAGTCGATTATGCCGTCGTCAAGAATACGCTCCTTCGCTTTGCTTTCAACAACGTCGGTCTCAATGAGCTCGATGAGCAGCTCAACGGCACCACGGCTCTCGCCGTCGCGAGCGACCCCGTCGCTCCCGCCCGCGTGATCGCCGATTACGCCAAGAAGCTCAACGGCAAGTTTGAGATCAAGGGCGGCTTCATGGATGGCAAGGTCGTCGATATGGCCACCATCAATGCGCTCGCCGCGATCCCTGCACTGCCTGTCCTGCAGGCCCAGGTGCTCGGCACGATGCTCGCGCCCATCACCAGCCTTGCCTGCGTCCTCAAGCAGATCGCTGAAAAGGACGGCGCTCCCGCTGAGGCGGCCGAAGCCACTGCCGAGTAAATCCGGCAACCAAACAACAAAACAAACAACAATCTAAATCAGGAGGATATTACAATGTCTGAAAAGATCACTGCTATGATCGAAGAGATCAAGGGCCTTACCGTTCTGGAGCTCTCTGAGCTCGTTCACGCGCTCGAGGAAGAGTTCGGCGTTTCCGCCGCCGCCATGGCCGCTCCCGCTGCCGGCGCTGCCGCTCCCGCTGCCGAGGAGAAGACCGAGTTCGACGTCATCCTCGCCGGCTTCGACGCCGCTGCGAAAATCAAGGTCATCAAGGTCGTCCGCGAGCTCACCGGTCTGGGTCTTGCCGAGGCCAAGGGCTTTGTCGAGTCCGCTCCCAAGGCCGTCAAGGAAGGCATCTCCAAGGACGATGCCGAGGCCCTCAAGAAGCAGCTCGAGGAAGCTGGCGCGAAGGTCGAGATCAAGTAATTTCACCCAACCGTTTGAAAAAAACAGCAGCTCGCAGGAGCTGCTGTTTTTTATGGATGCGGGTCCGAAGCACCTGCTGCCGCAGTGGCAGGCGAGAAAGGCTTTCCTGCAAGAAAGCAATGTATTCTTTTCGGGAGAGATCAGAGGAGGACGGCGGGACTCCACGCGGCACGGCTGCTGGTGAGCAGGCTGCCTGCAGGAAATCGCCGATATGGTAGCTCTCGGGCACGACGCGCCTTGCCTTCTCGGCTTTCGAGAACTTATGAGGCATGACGTCCTCAAAGCCGGTGCGCGGATTGACGGCGCATTGAAGATGACCGACCTCGACGAACTGGTTGACGCAAATCTTCTGGCAGCTGATACAGGGACGGATATCCTCGACCTTGCCGCACCAACCGGGATCGGCGAGCGCGACCATGCCGCATTTGTCGCCGCACGGCGCCTGCTCGGCGAGGCCAGGATAGCCGAGCTTGCCAACGGCAACGATGGGCATCAGAACATCGACACCATCATGTATTAGAACGTCGCGTGCAAGAATATGACGATCGTACAGGGCGTTCTCAACGAACGAGGCCGTGAGCGCGGCTATCATATGATCTGGATCGAGCACGATCTGATGGACCCACGCACGACAATACGCGACAAGGCCAACGAGTATATGCACACGGTTATGCGCGCCGAGCTGGTCAATCCCGGTACTGTGCGGCTCCGATCGCAAAACGGCCGATATCGAGTTCTAACGATGGAGCTCTATAGCTACATCATCGAGTCCGTGCGCGGCGCTGGTGGACAGCCGACCCTGTTGCCGGGACTTTGATCCCGCCGCGCTCTGGCTCGGTGCGGGCGCGAGCGAGCTGGTCATGCAGCGCGATGCGGTGTTTGAGTTGGGTGGCAGCGGCAGGGTGCCGCAAACTTCATCTGCGTGACGGGAGGGACGAGACGAGATGCTGCCATACGGATCGGATCTTCTGTGTCCGGCCGACGACGTCAGCGCTGTGCGTCTCATGTTCGTGCTGGTGGACGACATCGGCACGGAGAATAAGAAGTGAGAGTGCCCCCAACGGCGCTCTTGCTTTTCAAACAAAATTCAAGCACGGCGGGCGCTGCGCTTGAATTCCTACAAAGTATATGGTATTATAGAGAAAAGACTTAAAAAACGGAAGGTGAGCCTATGCGTATCTCGACCAAGGGACGCTATGCGCTGCGCCTAATGCTCGACCTTGCGGAGCATCAGGGAGACGGCTGCATATCGCTCAAGGACGTTGCCCAACGGCAGGATATCTCCAAAAAATACCTCGAGCAGATCGTTCCGACGCTCAGTCGCGCCGGTTTCCTGCTCACGAACCGCGGCTATCAAGGCGGCTACCGGCTGGCCCGCCGGCCGGAGGACTACACCGCGCGGGACATTCTGCGCCTGACCGAGGGAAGCCTTGCCCCCGTGGCCTGTCTGGATTGCGAGGTCAACACCTGCCCGCGCAGCGCGAATTGCCCGACTCTCCCGCTCTGGCAGGGCTTAGACCGCGTGATCGAGGATTATCTCGCGGGTGTCACGCTGCAGGACTTGATCGACCGCCAGCGCGAGCACGGCAACGACTATGTGATCTGAAAAAAGTAGGCGGCTGCCATCGGCAGCCGCCTACTTTATAGCCAAGCTGTTACGGGCGCATGGTCGGGATAAGATTCCTCACATGGAATA
>DJRC01000049.1 GCA_002437735.1 Oscillospiraceae bacterium UBA6370
CTGCTGGAAAAGATCCAGGCCAAGGGCGTGAACATCGGCTATGTGACGCTGCATGTGGGCCTGGGAACCTTCCGGCCCGTGAAGGAGGAGGAGATCACCGACCACGATATGCACAGCGAATACTGCACCATTCCGCAGGAGACGGCGGACCTGATCAACCGCACGAAGGCAAACGGTGGGCGTGTGATCTGCGTTGGCACGACCTCCTGCCGCACCATCGAGAGTTGGGCGGGGGAGGACGGTACCATGACCGCGACCGGCGGCTGGACGAATATTTACATCTATCCGGGCTACCGCTTCAAGGTGATGGATGCGCTCGTCACGAATTTCCACCTGCCGGAGTCCACGCTCATCATGCTGGTGAGCGCGCTCGCGGGGCGCGAGCACGTTCTTGCTGCCTATGAGGAGGCAGTGCGCGAACGCTACCGCTTCTTCAGCTTCGGCGACGCGATGTTTATCTCCTAATGCATACGAATCGTATATGCACTGCATGTATGATTCGATATTCTGTATATACAAAATGTGAGGAACGAGCTATGTTCAAGGTCATCAAATACGAGGGCAAGGCCAGACGCGGCAAATTCCAATGCGCCCACGGCGGCGAGGTGCAGACGCCGGTTTTCATGAACGTCGGCACGCAGGCGGCGATTAAAGGCGGCGTGAGCGCGCTGGACCTCAAGGAGCTCGGCTGCCAGATCGAGCTGTCCAACACCTACCATCTCCACCTCCGCCCAGGCGACGACGTGGTGCGCCAAATGGGCGGACTGCATAAGTTCATGCACTGGGACGGCCCGATCCTAACGGACTCCGGCGGCTTCCAGGTGTTCTCTCTTGCGGGACTGCGCAAGATCAAGGAGGAGGGCGTCACCTTCGCCTCTCACCTTGACGGCCACCGCATCTTCATGGGACCGGAGGAGAGTATGCGCATCCAGTCCAACCTTGGCAGCGACATTGCGATGGCCTTCGACGAGTGCGTGGAGAATCCGGCACCCTACAAGTACGCGAAGGACTCCTGCGAGCGCACGCTGCGCTGGCTGAAGCGCTGCAAGGCGGAGCATGACAAGCTGAACTCCTTGCTGGATACCGTCAACCCGGGACAGATGCTTTTCGGCATCAATCAGGGCGCGACCTTCGAGGATCTGCGCATTTGGCACATGAAGGAGATCGCGAAGATTGACTGCGACGGCTACGCCATCGGCGGTCTTGCGGTCGGCGAGCCAACGCAGGTGATGTATGATATCATCGACGTGGTCGAGCCCTATATGCCGCAGGACAAGCCACGCTACCTAATGGGCGTCGGCACACCGTCGAACATCATTGAGGGCGTGGCGCGCGGCGTGGACTTCTTCGACTGTGTGATGCCAGCGCGCAACGCGCGCCACGGCAAGCTCTTCACCTGGAGCGGCGCGATCAACTTGAAAAACGAGAAATATAAGCTCGACGAGCGCCCAATCGACGAGCGCTGCGACTGTCCGACCTGCCGGAATTTCTCACGCGCCTATATGCGCCATCTCTTCAAGGCGGATGAGATGTTGGCGCTGCGTCTTGCGGTGATGCACAATCTCTATTTCTACAACAAGCTCGCGGAACGCATCCGCGACGCGCTGGACGCCGGCGAGTTTGCGGCCTTCCGCACGGAATACAGCGAAAGGCTTTCGGAAAGAGCATAATTTGCCGCAGAAAACTCTTGCACATTAGGATGGATTCGGCTATAATAAAAACAATGCTGTTATGGCGGAACCTTAAAAACGAAAGGAACTTTAACAATTATGGAATCCCTTCTTCTCATGGTCGCGATGATCGCGGTCTTCTATTTCCTCATCATTCGTCCGGAAAACAAGCGCAAAAAGCAGGCGGAGCAGATGCGCAGCAGCCTAAAAAAAGGCGACCGCGTCACCACCATCGGCGGCATGGTCGGCAAGATTGTGCAGGTCAACGACTCTACCATCGTCTTTGAGACGAGCGAGGACCGCGTCCGCATCGAGGTGACCAAGTGGGCGGTACAGTCTACCGGCGCGATGGAGCAGGCCGCAGCGCAGAAGAGCGGCAAGAAGGCTGACAAGGTCGAAGAAAAGGCGGAGGAGACTCCTGCTGTCGAGGAAAAGACTGAGACGGTCGAGGCTCCTGCTGCTGCGGAAGAAAAGCCCTCCTACGATCCCGAGATCAAGTAAATCATTTCTTGACGCGAAAGCGCTGACCGAATGGTCGGCGCTTTTTTACGCACTTTTTTCGAGGGCCTGGATATAAAATGCGGCTTTGCGGCATACGCTCTTTTTAACGACTGGAATGGGGAGGGCTATGGAATGGAGAAAAAGGGATTGCCAGTGAGGCCAATCGTGCTCGGCTTGGCGACGGCGATGGGCGCATATCTGGCACTGCTGACGCTTGCGGCCTACTTGACAGTGAGCGGCAGACTGGATGAAGTGCGAATGGGGCAAGCGGTATGGGTGTGTGCCTGTCTTTCGGCCTTCGGCGGTGCGATGATGACATTACGGGGGGGACGAGGAACGGCGGCGCTGCCGCTGCTTGGCGCAGCGGCGTTTTGGGCATGCGTGTCGCTGATCGGGCTGCTCGCGTCGGATACGCTGGACTTGAATGGGATGATGGGGCTGCTCGCGACGTCCGCATTCGGCGGGCTGCTTGCGGTGGGGCTTGCGCGGCGGAAGAAGGGGAAGCGGGCGAAGCGACATAAAACGCCCCGTTCCCGACGGTAAACATAAAGATCGAAAAACGGCGTATTCTGCGCGGCGTGAACGGATTGCACAAATATGGCTTGGTGGGGAATGAGGATGGCCTAAAAGACGGTTTCTAGATTTTGTAAACGGCGGTTTTTCGCGATACCATATCTTGTTTTGAAAAAGCTCGGTGTACAAAGTTTACATAATGGCGTTTACATAATGTTTTGACATAATTGACAAAATTCGGGAAATTGAGGAAATTCGCTTGCGAAACGGGGACAAATAGCCTATATTTATAAGTGCTTTCGCTCCCTCGCTTTTTGCGCCCTGCGAATTTCCTCGGCGGAAAACAGTGAGGGATTTACATTGAAGCAAAGACGAACGGCGGCGCGTCTGCGATGCGTCAGTCTGCGAAAAATACCGCTTTCCATGCTGGCGCTTGCCGCTTTTTTTCTTCTCGGTGCGGTCTTCGGCGGCATGGTCGCCGCGCACGGCGCGGCGGCAATGGGCGGCGAGCTGAGCCGGTATCTTGAGGGCTACCTCGCCCTGCGCATCGAGGGCGCGCCCTCTTCCGCAGCGGTCTGGCAGACGATGGTCTGCTTTTTCCGCGCGAGCGCGGCGGTGTTCCTGCTGGGCTTTGCCTCCATCGGCGTGGCGCTTATTCCGGCGGTATGTGCCGCTCAGGGCTTCCTGTACGCCTATTCGCTTTTTTGCTTCGCCTCGGGACTGGGACAAGATGGATTTTTCCTGCTGCCCATTCTCTTCGCGCTGCGGCTGATGCTTGTGCTACCCTGTACGCTGCTGCTCGGCAGCGCCGCGTGGGAGACCTCGCGTGGCCTCGCGGCCTTATCGGTCGGCAGCGGAAAGCGGGCGAAGGGCGTGACCTACGGAAAGCAGTATTGGTCCCGCTTTGGGATCGCGTGTGTGTGTTTATTTTTTGGCGCGGCACTGGAGCTGTGGTTCATTCCACGCATCCTGTCGCTTTTGCTGCGCTGATCTTACGGAAGGAGGTGTGCCGGATGGCGTCCGATTATCTGAAGCTCTACGAGGATTATCTGCGCGAGGAAAAGCACGCCTCCGAAAATACGCTCAGCTCCTATCTTCGCGACCTGCGCCAGTTTTCCGAGCACCTTGCCGCTCAGCGGGTGACCGATTTGCGCAAGGTTAGGACCGCTGCCATCAGCGACTACGTCGCGTGGATGGGCGGCAAGGGAAAGTCTGCCGCGACGGTCACGCGCGCGCTGGCCTCCATCAAGTCCTTTTATGCCTTCCTTGCCGAGCGCGGCGAGATCAAGACCAATCCCGCCAAGGGCGTTGCCGCCCTCAAGGTCGAGCGCAGGTTTCCGGAGATCTTGACCGGCAAGGAGGTCGAGCTGTTCCTCGATCAGCCCCAGTGTGTGGATGCCAAGGGCTACCGCGATCACGCGATGCTCGAGCTGCTCTATGCCACCGGCATCCGCGTGAGTGAGCTCATCTCGCTTGACGAGAGCGACTGCAGTCTTTCCGCCGGCTTCATCCGCTGCGAGAGCAAGGGCAAGGAGCGCATCATTCCGCTCTATCCCGCCGCAGTCAAAGCGCTTTCAGATTACATCAAGGACGTCCGTCCGCAGCTGCTGGCCGATCCCGAGGAGACGGCGCTGTTCGTCAACATGAACGGCGAGCGCATGAGCCGTCAGGGCTTCTGGAAGATCGTCAAGCACTATCAGGAGATGGCGCAGATCGACAAGGACATCACGCCGCACACGCTGCGCCACTCATTTGCGGTGCATCTGCTGGAAAACGGCGCGGACCTGCGCGCCATTCAGGAGATGCTGGGCCATGCGGATATTTCCTCCACGCAGATCTACACCCACGTTGTGAAAAAGCAGCTGCGGGACATCTATCAGAAGGCGCACCCGCGCGCGTAATAGAAAAAGGTAACGGGAAGGACGCTTCGGCGTTCTTCTCTTTTTGCCCTCCGGCGTGATGCACCGCTTCCGGCAAGGATGCATAGTATGCTGCGAGGAGGGGAGAGTATGGAACGCTATTTACTGGTCGCACGCTCCATCACACACGCCCAGCAGATGATGAAGGTCCTGGACCGTGCGGGCATCCGCACACGGGTGCTGCGCGCGAGCGCCGAGCTGACGGGGCGGGGCTGCGGCTACACGCTGGAGGTCGCGGAGCGGAATTACGCCACCGCCATCCGCCGCCTGCAGGACGCGCAGGTCGAGCCGGTCAAGATCGTTCGGAGGTAGGGCCATGATCTATCTGGACTCTGCCGCGACGACATTTCAAAAGCCCCCGAGCGTTTCCTATGCGATGCAGAGGGCCATGCGCACCATGTCCTCACCGGGGCGCGGCGGCTATGCTGCGGCCAGAGCGGCGGAGGAGACGGCCTTCCGCTGCCGGAGCCTTGCCGCCGAGCTGTTCGGCGTACCCTCGCCGGAGCAGGTCGTCTTTACCTCCAACGCGACGCACGCCCTAAACATTGCCATCCGTTCGCTCGTGCCGGAGGGCGGGCGCGTCGCCGTCTCCGGCTATGAGCACAACGCCGTCACGCGGCCGCTGCACGCGCTAGGCGCGAGGATCAAGGTCGCCGCCACGCCGCTCTTTGACCGTGCCACGCTGCTGCGCGCCTTTGAAAACAGCATCTCGCCGGAGCTTGACGCCGTCGTCTGCACGCACGTTTCCAATGTGTTCGGCTTCGTCCTGCCGATCGGGGAGATCGCCGCGCTCTGCCGCACGGAGGGCGTTCCCCTAATCGTGGACGCCTCACAGTCTGCGGGCATCCTGCCGCTCGATCTGGACGCGCTCGGCGCGGCCTTTATCGCCATGCCGGGACACAAGGGGCTTTACGGCCCGCAGGGGACGGGGCTTCTGCTGTGCGCGCACGATGCTGCGCCGCTCCTCTACGGCGGCACGGGCAGCGCGTCGCTCGAGCAGACCATGCCGGACTTTCTGCCGGACCGGCTGGAGGCCGGCACGCACAATATGCCCGGCATCGCGGGCTTGGAGGCGGGACTACGCTTCGTGCGGCAAAGGCGGGAGCGTATCGAGCGCCATGAGCGCGCGCTGATCGCGCGGGCCGCCGCGCCGCTGCGCGGAATGGACGGCGTGACGGTCTATGCCGCGCGGGACGCCGCAGAGCAGGTCGGGGTGCTGTCTTTCAATCTGGATGGCAGAGAGCCGGAGGAGACCGCGGACGCGCTGGTGCAGCGGGGCTTTGCCCTGCGCAGCGGACTGCATTGCGCACCCTACGCCCACCGCACGGCGGGAACGCTGCCGAACGGAACGGTGCGCCTAAGCGTCTCCGCCTTTACCTCAACGGCGGATATCGATGCTTTTGCCCATGCGTTGCGGAGTATCGCGTACGGCTGAAGGCTGCTCCGCACAAATTCATGGAAAATTCATGCTCTTTCGGTTGCTTTTTTTTGCGGATTATATTAGAATATGAATAATTATTGCTTAAGAGGGGCGTGCCATGGAATTTGTGATGAGCATACTCGAAGGCGCATGGCGTTATGTGACGACCATCCGCATTGCGGACTATCTGGATATCGCGCTGATGGCCTATTGCTGCTATCTGCTGCTGCGCCTCGTGCGCAGCACCCGCGCGGAGAGTCTGGTCAAGGGGATCATGGTGTTTCTGCTGGCGCTGTGGATCTCCTATGCTTTCAAGCTCAATGGCATTTACTTCATCCTCAGCCATATGCTTGACGTCGGCATCCTCGCGCTGATCGTCCTCTTTCAGCCGGAGATCCGCCGCATTTTGGAGCAGGTCGGCTCAAGCAAGCTGCGCTCGTTCATTCCCTTTGCCGCGAAGCAGCAGTCGAGCGCCATTGAAAACGCCATCGCGCAGACGGTGCTCGCCTGCACGGAGATGTCCAAAACCCGCACGGGTGTGCTGATCGTCTTTGAGCGCGAGATCAACCTCGACGAGATGGCGCGCACCGGCACCATCGTGGACGCACAGGTGAGCAGCGAGCTGCTGAAAAATATCTTCTTCGTCAAGGCCGCGATGCACGACGGCGCGGTCATCATCCGTGACGGGCGCATCCTGGCCGGCGGTTGTATGCTGCCGCTGTCGAAGAATGTGAACCTCAGCCGCGACCTCGGTATGCGCCACCGCGCGGGCATCGGCATGAGCGAAAATTCCGACGCCGTGGTCGTCATCGTCTCGGAGGAGACGGGCACCATCTCCGTTG
Source organism: Oscillospiraceae bacterium UBA6370 (assembly GCA_002437735.1). Lineage (GTDB taxonomy): Bacteria > Bacillota > Clostridia > Oscillospirales > Oscillospiraceae > Hominicoprocola. Next base: position 6,866 of record DJRC01000049.1, read on the forward strand.
CCATCGGCGGACTGCTCAAGCGCCACCTCAAGCCGGAGACGCTTGAGAAGCTGCTCCTCAACGAGCTCATGCCGCAGACGGAGGACACCGAGGCGGACAAGCCTCCGTTCCATATCCCGCGCATCTTGAAAAAGCGGAAGGAGGATGACGAAGATGGAGCAAACTAAAGGCCGCAAGGCGTTCTACATCGGCCTGTCCATCCTCATCGCTTTGCTCGTCTGGTTTTATGCCAACGGCGACACACAGGTCGAGATCTCCGTCAACGACGTGCCCATTGAATTTACCAATGAGGACACCTCGCTGGCTGACAAGGGCTTGATGCTTCTGTCGAGCGAGGAGGAAACCATCGACCTCAAGTTGCGTATGCCGCGCAGCACCTACTTTAAGCTCGACCCCGGCAAGATCCGCATCGTGGTCGATCTCAGCTCGGTCACAACGACCGGCACACAGACGATCACCTACAGCATCCTTTATCCGCGCGGCCCGCGCGGCGAGCTGCTTTCGAGCAGCATCACGCAGAGAGAGCCGACTGTCCGCTCGACCACCATTGAGATCGGCGAGCTGTTCCGCAAGAATGTGGAGATCCGCTGCAAGGTCGTCGGCAACGTGGCAGAGGGCTACATCGCCGGCACGGTCCGTATGCTGCCCGAGACGCTTGAGGTCCGCGGCCAGCAGGTCGATATCATGCAGGTGAGCTACGCGCAGGTCACGCTGAACATTGAAAATGCGACCTCCACGGTCGTGGAGCTGCTGGACTTTGAGCTGTATGATTTCAGCGACCAGCTCATCCGCTCGAACCGCATCCATCCGGCCAGCGAGAGCATTCAGGTGACGATGCCGGTGATGACGGTCAAGGAGGTCCCGCTCACGGTCGAATTTGTCGAAACGCCCGGCTCGCGGCTCGAGAACGTCAAGTGGGCGCTGACGCCGATCGACACGATCACGCTCTCGGGCGACGCCTCGACGATGGCTGCCATCGACGAGATCAAGCTCGATACGCTCTCGCTCGCCGACCTCAAGGCGGCGGAGACCTTCACCTACGATATCCCGATCCCCGATGGGGTGAACAACCTCAGCGGCGTGACGAGCGTGACGCTGACCATCCTGTTCGATGATATCGACTCCTTGACGATGGACGCCACACAGTTCGGCTATGAGAACTTGACGACCGAGCGCGATGTGACGGTCGTGACCTCGACGCTGAGCGTGACGCTGCGCGGCACGAGCGCGGCGCTCGCACAGGTGAACGAAGAGAACCTCCGCGTGGTGGCGGACCTGACGAACGTTTCCGACGCGGACGGCGTCTATACCGTCCCTGCAACAGTGTATGTGGACGGGCTGGATGTCGGCGCCGTCGGCAGCTATCAGGTGACCGTGCGGCTGAGCGGCGGAGCGGAAAACAGTACAGAGCATAACTGAAGGAGAACCTATGACCCAGATAGCGACGGTTGAAAAAATATTGCGCGGCGGCAGGGCGGAGATCTCCGTTCCCCGCAAATCAGCCTGTGGACATGACTGCGAGAGCTGCTCGGGCTGCGGGATGCAGGGCTCGTCCACCCATGCGGTGGCGCTCAATCCCATCGGCGCGCAGGTGGGGCAGAAGGTCGTGGTCGAAAGCAGCAACAAGCGGCTCTACGGCGTGATGCTGCTGGTCTACGCGGTGCCCATCGTGTTGTTTCTGATCGGCTACTTTGCCTCCTGCGCGCTGACCTCCGAAGGGCTGCGCTATGCCGTCGCCATTGCGGCGTTCTGCCTCGGCATCGTGCCGGCGATCCTCTACGACCGCAAGCTGAAGCGCGAGGGCGGGCTGGCGTTCACCATCATACGAACCCTGTAGCGCAGATATGTTCGGCTACGTTCTGCCCTCGCGGGATCGGCTCGACGAGCGGGAACGCGAGCGCTTCCGCGCCGTCTACTGCGGACTGTGCCACACGCTCCGGGAGCGCTACGGCTTTGCCGCGAGCCTCCTGCTCAACTACGATTTCACCCTTTTAGCCATTCTTCTCTCAAGCGGAGACGAGGAGCCCTGCACCGTGCGGCGCTGTGCCGTGCATCCCTGTAAGGGCTGCCGTGCGCAGGCAAGCACGCCGGCGCTCGAGGCCGCGGCGGACCGGACCGTGATCCTCTCCTGGTGGCAGCTGCGGGATCACATCGCCGACCACGGCTTTTGGAGCGGACTCAAATACCGCTTCGCTTCGATCTTCTTGCGCGGCGCTTACCGCAGGGCGGGGGAGCGGCTGCCGCGCTTTGACGCGGCGGTGCGGCTGCATCTCCAAGCGCTCGCAGCGCTGGAGGATGTGCGCTGTGCCTCCATTGATATGGCGGCGGAGCCTTTCGCGGCGCTGATGGCGGATGCGGCGGCAGACCTCACGGACGAGAAGCGTCGGCGTATCCTCGGTCAGATCCTCTATCAGCTCGGCCGCTGGATCTACCTTGTCGACGCGGCGGACGACCTGAAAAAGGATACCGAAAGCGGGAACTATAACCCCCTGCTTTACCGTTATCATACGGAAAACGGCGTTCTCGGCGACGCGGACAAGCTCGCGCTGGCCGAAACGCTGGACGCCTCCATCGCCCGCATGGCGAGCGCCTATGCGCTCTACGATTACGGCGTATGGACGCCGATCCTGGACAGTATATTTTATGAGAGCCTTTACGGCATCGGCAAAGCCGTTTTGGACGGGACCTACCGCCGCCGCACGCGGACGCGGTACGGTGAACGCAAGAAGAAAAGCAACGAGGAAGCACTATGAACGACCCCTACAAAGTATTGAACGTCTCGCCCTCCGCATCGGACGAGGAGGTAAAAAAGGCATATCGTGACCTTGCGCGGAAGTATCATCCCGACAACTATCACGATAATCCGCTTGCCGACCTCGCGCAGGAGAAGATGAAGGAGATCAACGAGGCCTATGAGCAGATCCAGAAGCAGCGCAGGGCGGGCAGCGGCTACGGTGCGCCGCGGCAGAGCTACTACGGCACGACGAGCAACGGCTATTCCAGCGCTGACCCGACCATGCAGCAGATCCGTCTCGCCATCGCCCGCGGCGAAATTTCGCAGGCGGAGCGCCTGCTGAACGCGGTCAGCGACCACAATGCCGAGTGGAGCTTCCTCATGGGCAACGTCTGCTACCGCCGCGGCTGGCTGGACGAGGCAAAGCGCTATTTCGAGACGGCCTGTCGGATGGACCCAGAGAATCCTGAGTACCGGCAGGCGCTCGCGGCCTTCAACAACCGCGGCTACCGTCCGCAGGGCTATCAGACCGTTTCCACGAGCTGCGGCAACGACGCCTGCTCGAACTGGTGCCTCGCGGCACTGTGTTGCAATCTTCTCGGCGGCGGAGGCTACTTCTGCCTGCCGTGTATGTTCTGATTTGAATGAGGAGGAGATCACATTGGTCAAAAGCATGACGGGCTACGGAAGAGCCCGCGAAATGCGCAGCGGCCGCGATATCACCGTCGAGGTCCGCTCGGTCAATAACCGCTATCTTGACTGCACCGTCAAGATGCCGCGCGCCTACATCTTCGCCGAGGACGCCGTGAAGGCGCGGGTGCAGAAGGCGGTCTCGCGCGGCAAGGTGGACGTGTTCATCACCATCGACACCTCGGCGGCGGACGAGGCGGTCGTCAAGCTCAACCGCCCGCTCGCGCAGGGCTACTACAAGGCGCTGTGCGAGATCAACGAGGCCTGCGGTCTTGAGAGCGAGATCACCGCGTCGACCATCGCCCGCTTTCCCGACGTCCTGACCGTCACCAAGGCGGAGGAGGACCTGGAGAGCGTCGCCGCCGACCTCTGCGCTGTGCTCGATGATGCGCTTGCCGCGTACAATCGGATGCGCGCGACTGAGGGCGAGCGTCTTGCCGCCGACATCGGTAGCCGGCTCGATACCATCGAGCGCATCACCGGCATGGTCGAGGAGCGCTCGCCGCAGACCGTTGCGGAGTACCGCGCGCGCCTAACGGCCAAGATGGAGGAGGTGCTGCAATCGACCACCATCGACGAGGCCCGCATCCTCACTGAAGCCGCCATTTTTGCCGATAAGATCGCCGTCGATGAAGAGACCGTCCGCCTGCGCTCCCACGTTTCTCAGCTGCGCGCCATGCTCGTCTCCGACGAGCCGATGGGCCGCAAGATGGACTTCCTCATTCAGGAGGTCAACCGCGAGAGCAACACCATCGGCTCCAAGTGCAACGATATCGCCATTGCGCACGATGTGGTCGCCCTAAAGGCGGAGGTCGAAAAGATCCGCGAGCAGGTGCAGAACATCGAGTGAGGAGGGGACGATGAAGCTCATCAACATCGGCTTTGGCAATCTGGTCTCCGCCGAGCGTGTGCTGGCCATCGTCAGCCCCGATTCCGCGCCGATCAAGCGCCTTATTCAGGAGTCGCGCGAGCGCGGTATGCTGATCGACGCGACCTACGGCCGAAAGACCGCGTCCGTTTTCGTGATGGACAGCGACCATGTGGTGCTCAGCGCCATCGCGGCGGAGAAGCTCGCGCAGCGGCTCGGCCTTGAAATTTTGGGAGGATTGGAAGAAAACGAATGAAAACAGGGAAGACCTTTATCATCTCCGGCCCCTCCGGCGTCGGCAAGAGCACTGTGCTCCGTGAGCTGCTGCGGGACCGCAACGACCTCTATTTTTCGATCTCCGCGACAACGCGCACGCCGCGTGAGGGTGAGATCGACGGTGTGCACTATCATTTCATCAATGTCGATCAATTCCGTGAAATGATCCAGGAGGATGAATTCCTCGAGTATGCCGAGTACGTCGGCAACTTCTATGGCACGCCCAAGCGCTATGTGGACGAAGCCATGGCGCAGGGTAAGGACGTTATCCTCGATATCGAGGTGCAGGGCGCCCTGCAGGTCGTCGGCAAGCGGCCCGACACCGTGCGCATCTTCATCGCCCCACCCTCGTGGGACGCGCTGGAGCAGCGCTTGACCGGACGCGGAACGGACAGCCCCGAGAAGATCCAGAAGCGCCTTGTCCGCGCCAAGGTCGAGCTTCAGACCGCCGACACCTACGATTACTTTGTCATCAACGACACGGTAGAAAATGCCGTGCGCGAGATCAACGCCATCATGCTCGCCGAGCATTGCCGCCCGAGCGAGCGCATGGAGATATTGCAGTAAGATACCTATTTAATTTATCAATCATGCCGCGCCGCGGCGAAAGGAAGTAAACGACTATGATGCTCTATCCCGCTATGAACACCCTCACCAAGAATGTCCCCAACCGTTACCTGTTGGTCAACGTGGTCGCGCGCCGCGCCCGTCAGATCGCCGAGGACGCGGAGCTGGAGGGGATTCACTTGACCGAAAAGCCCGTCACCGAGGCCATCAATGAGGTCGCCGACGGCGAGATCACCGCGGCGGACATTGACACGCACATCAATAAGTAAGAACGAACGATTCGCCGGAGAGGGGGAGAAGCATGGAACAGCAAATCGCAAGGATCGCCCTCTCCGGCGTACCCTACAGTGCGGACAAGCTGTATTCCTACCTCGTCCCGCCCGAGCTGGCTGACGCCTGCCGTGCGGGCGTTCGTGTGAGCGTACCGTTTGGCCGCGGCAACCGCCGTACCGAGGGCTTCGTGCTCGAAACGCTGTGCGAGGTGGCAGACAAGCCACTCAAGCCGGTCTTTGCCGTGCTGGACGAGCAGCCGCTGCTCGACACGTCCCTGCTGCGCCTTGCCAAATGGATGAAGGCGCGCTATTTCTGCACGGTCTACGACGCGCTCAAGACCATTCTGCCCGCGGGCATCTGGTTTCGCTACCGCGAGACCTACCGTCTGGCAGACGGTGTACAGGAAAGCGACTTGTCAGCACTTGCCGCGGCGAACCGCACGGATAAGCTGCTGCTTGAGGCCGTCACCGCCCGCGGCGAGTTGGAGCGCAGCGAGCTCGAGGAGCTCGGCGGCGCGCAGACCATGAAGCGGCTCAAGCTCCTGTGTGAGCAGGGTGTGCTGTACTCCGAGACGACGGCCATCCGGCAGATCAGCGACAAATCGGTGCGCATGGTGAGTCTCGCCGTGAGCGCGGAGGACGCGCTCGCCGCGGTCGAGCCAAAGCGCCGCAGCGCGCCGCTGCGTTATGCGGCGGTCGAAATGCTCTGCGCGCAGGGCACGCTCTCCTCGTCGGACATCTGCTACTATACTGGCGCGTCGCTGCAAACGCTGCGCGGGCTGGAAAAGGCAGGCATCGTCTCCTTTGCCAGGCAGGAGGTCCTGCGTGTCAGCAGGCACGAGCCCGTTGAGATGGCCCTGCCCATCGTGCTCAACGACGAGCAGCAGCGAGCCTTTGACGGGCTGCTGCCGCTCATTGCCCGCCGCGAGGCGGGAGCGGCGCTGCTGCATGGCGTGACCGCCAGCGGCAAGACGCAGGTGTATATCCGCCTCATTGAGGAAGCCCTGGCGATGGGCCGCACGGCGATGCTGCTCGTGCCGGAGATCGCGCTCACGCCGCAGATGATGGCGAAATTCACCGCCTATTTCGGCGAGAACGTCGCCATGCTCCACAGCGGTCTCCAGCTGACGGAGCGCTACGACCAGTGGAAGCGCATCCGCCGGGGCGACGTGCGGGTCGTGCTCGGCACGCGCAGCGCGGTGTTCGCGCCGCTGCCGGATCTCGGACTTATCATCATGGACGAGGAGCAGGAGCCGACCTACTGCTCGGAAAACCCGCCGCGCTAC
>DJRC01000024.1 GCA_002437735.1 Oscillospiraceae bacterium UBA6370
CGCATAAATCTTGACGGGACCTTATAAAATTTATAATGTGCCGTTTTCCTTTGATAATAATTCGGTGTGCTTGGTATTTCTCTGTGTTGTTCCATTAAAATAAAAAACCCTGCCAAAATGGCAGGGTAAGACTCTGTATTAAATTGTAATAGAATATCTGGCAAGACCGTCCGTAGCAGCCGATTTCCAATTCTCATCGGTAGTAGCAGTATAGGAAATCTTCAGGGTATATCCATTGATAGAAACAGTGGCAACATAGGTTACATCTCCGTCTTTAACATCAGAAACCAACGTTCCACCATACTTGGCAACCAACTCTGAAGACATAGGATTCAAATCGCCAAGAGTAATTCTCTCAACGCAAATGCCATATACTGCCTTGGCCACATCTTTATTGGATACATATGCGATAAAATTCAGCCAAATATTTGTTCCAGCGGTGCTATCATTCAGATATCTCATATAAGCATTGTATTTCCCAGAACCGTCAACCGAGAGAGTAACATCTTTTCTGGACAGGCTTACAGAAGAATCCGAATTCCATGTGGCACCAAGGTCATAGAATGTGTCTTCCATATCGCCGATATATTCTCTTATGGCCTCTTTGCCGGAAGAAGAACGCTTAATACGTTCACTACTAACAATCATGCCCTTACTATACTTAATATTAGCAAAAGTATTGCCGTCAGCATCTGTCAGCGTCATGTTGGCATCCGCATCGAAATCGGTAGTGCCGACCTTCTCGGGAAGCAGACTAGGGGTGTTGTTGCTGGGCTTGCCAATATTATCAGCGGGAAGAGTTTCCATGACAGACGGAGCAACATACAAGGTGTTATACGCCATTAAAACCATGTCGCCACGCTTAAAAGGCGTGGTATTATTTTGCCATTCGCCCTGCTCGATAATGCCAAGCTTCGCCGCAAGTCCCGTCGGGTCTGTATAATAGAAGTCTTTCCCTTCCACATACCCGAGGCTCCGCAGACAGAAGGTCATAAACTGGTTGGCGGTCAGCGTATCGTTCGGGGAGAAGGTCGTGCTGCTCGTGCCGCTCGTGTATTTGTTGGCGTAGGCATAGCCGACATAGCCACGGCACCAATCGGGCAGGTCATGAAAGGGCAGGTCGTAGGCCGCGGCGTTCTGCTGTGCTTCGTCCGCTTTACCCAGCACCCGCACAAACATGGTGATGCCTTGAGCACGGGTCGCCGTGTCGTTCAGGCCAAAAACGGGGTCGCCGTTCGCGTCGTTTCCATAGCCGTTGAACAGCCCCGCCGTGTAAAGCTCATTGGCCCGCTGCGTCGCCGTCGCCTCGTCATAGGCAAGGGCAGGGACGGCGAGAGCAAGGGAGAGGGCAAACGCAAGGAGCAGAGTAATTGTCTTTTTCATGTGGTTTCCTCCGTATTTCCCGTTCATTTCCCTTCTATCGTAGCACAAAGGCGGAGCGATGTAAATGCTCAATTCGGCTCCGCCGCGTCCGCCTTCCGCGTTTTCTCCGGCAGCTGCGAGAGGATGACCGCCGTGAGCATCAGCGCGCAGCCGAGGTACTCCCGCCCGCTCATGCGCTCGTGCAGGATGATGGCGCCGCAGACCACGGCGAAGAAGGATTCCAGACTCAGCAGCAGCGAGACGACCGTCGGGTCGCCGTCCTTCTGCGCCAGAATTTGCAGCGTGTAGCCGCCCGCGCTCGAGAGGATGCCGATGTAGAGGATGTAGAACGTACACTCACCGAGCGCCGCAAAATCGACCGTTTCAAAGGCGAAGGCACAAACGGTCGAGAGGACCATCATCACCGCGAACTGCACGCAGGAGAGCGCGATGCCGTCCACCTTCTGCACATAATGATCTACGCAGAGGATATGGCCCGTGAAGGCAAAGGCGCACAGGAAAACAAGGAAGTCCCCGCGGCCGAAGCTCATCGCTCCCTCGCTGCCCGTGAAGCAGAGGAAGTAAAGACCGGCCACCGCGATCAGAACGCAGAGGAACAGCCTTTTGCTTGCCTTTTTCCCGAGGAACATGCCGGCGAGCGGCACGAGCACGATGTAGAGCGCCGTGATGAAGCCCGCCTTGCCCGCCGTGGTATCGGCAAGGCCGAGCTGCTGCAGGTTCGTGCCGAGCGTCAGAAAGATGCCGCAGACCAAGCCGCCCTCCAGCAGGTCCTTTTTCTGCTGCGGCGTGTATTTTGCCTCGTGCCGCACGCGCCGCAGGATCAGCACGAGCGCCCCCAGCACCAGCACGGCGGGGATCGAACGCGCCGCCGTGAAGGTAAAGCCGCCCACTTTTCCCGCGCCGAGGCTCTGCGCCACGAACGAGCTGCCCCAAATGAATGAAGTGATGAGCGGCAGGATCACTTGCTTTGTATTTCTTTTTTTCATAGCACTTGCCTGCCCTTTTCAAAAATGGTATAATTCTTAACAGATTCAGAATATCGCCTATCGTAGCAAAAAGCGCCGCGTTTGGCAAGTACCCCGCGAAAAATATTTTATCATAGGAGCATTTCCATGTATCTCTTCGATCTTGACGGCACGCTCATCGACTCCAACGGCATCTGGGCGGAGGTGGACCGCACCTTCCTTGCCCGCCGCGGCTTTCCTTATACCAAGGAGTATTACGAGGGCGTGGCGCACACCATCTTCCCCCTCGCCGCCGTGTTCACCAAGGAATACTGCCATCTCTCCGAAAGCACGGACGAGATCATGGCGGAGTGGCTAGAGTTGGCGAAGGACAACTACGCCCACGTCGCGCTCAAGCCCCATGTGCGCGAGTACCTGGAAAAGCTCCGCGCGCAGGGCGAGCGCATGGCGATCTTCACGAGCTGCGTCCCCGCGCACTGCAAAACGGCGCTCGCCGTCCACGACCTGAACCGCTTCTTCGAGCGCGTCATTTTCGCGCAGGAGCTGGGCATGGACAAGAGCGACCCCGCGATCTTCGCCAAGGCGACGGAGCTGCTCAGCGTCACGCCGCAGGAGTGCATTTTCTTCGACGACTCGGTCAAGTCCTGCCGCAGCGCCAAGGCGAGCGGCATGACGGTCATCGGCGTGTACGACCCGTTTTTTGAGGGCACGAAGGACGAAATGCCGCTCGTCTGCGACCGCTTCATCCGCGATTTCGGCGAAATGCTGTAAAGCTTAACTGCATTACAGCTGTTGGAAAGAGCGAAGCACAGGAGATTCCTGTGCTTCGCTCCTTGTTATTTTTTTGCCATGTGGACGCCTGCGGTCTTGAGCATCAGCTTTTTCGTGCCCACCTGCTCGAACGCCACCTCGATGAGCGCGTCGCCGCCCATCGGCGTGACCGAGATCACCATACCGTCGCCGAAGGTCTTGTGGTTGACCTGATCGCCCGCCGAAAGCTGCAGCGTCAGCTTGCTCGCTGCCGGCTTCGATGCGGCGCTGACCGCGGCCTTCGGGTGCATCGGGCGCGCGACGGTGCCGGAAAAGCCGGTCGTCACCGAGCCGCCGCGGCTGCTGTAGCCGCTGCCGAAGCCCGAGCTTCGACCGAAGCTGCCGTAGCCGTCGGCGTAGTCCTCGTCGTAGCGGCTGCGCGGCTCCGCCGAGGGCTTCGAGAGCCAGTTGACGTTCTCAGCGGGGATCTCGTTCAAAAAGCGCGAGGGCGCGTTCGGCGTCGTGCGGCCGAAAAGCATACGCTGCCGCGCGTTCGTCAACGTCAGCTTTTCCTTGGCGCGCGTCATGGCAACGTAGCAGAGGCGGCGTTCCTCCTCCAGCTCCTCCTCGTCGCCGACGGCGCGATTTCCCGGGAAAATACCCTCCTCCATGCCGACGACATAGACGCAGGGAAATTCCAGTCCCTTGGCGCTGTGCATCGTCATGAGCGTCACGCAGTTGTCGGTCGAGGCGCTGTCGAGGTCGGTATAGAGCGCGATCTCGTTGAGGAAGCCCGCGAGCGTCGCGTCCTCCGGCTCGCCGTCGAGGAAGGCGAGGATGTTGGACTTGAGCTCCTGCACGTTCTCCAGCCGCCCGCGGCTCTCCATATCGTCCTTGTCCTCCAGCGCGCGGAGATAGCCGGACTGCTCACACACGAGGTCGTAGAAGTCCGCAAGCTCCGTGTCCCCCGCCGCGTCGTGCAGCGCGTCGATCATGGCGGCGAATTTTTCCAGCCGCGCCGCAGCGGTCTTGAGCGCCGCGTACTCCCCCGCCGCGCGGAGAACCGTCATCATCGGCACGCCCTGCTCGGCGGCCAGCGCCTGCACGCGCTCGACGCTTGCGCTGCCGATGCCGCGGGCGGGCGTATTGATGATGCGCTGCAGCCGCAGATCGTCCGAAGGATTGTTGATGAGCGCGAGGTAGGCCAGCATATCCTTGACCTCGGCACGGTCGAAGAATTTCATGCCGCCGACGACCTGATATGGGATGCCGTTGCGCTTGAGCGCGTATTCCAGCGCGTTCGACTGCGCGTTCATGCGGTAGAGCACCGCGTTGTCACGCCAGTTCTTGCCGCGGTTGAAGTCCGTCATCATGCCGGAGACGACAAAGTTCGCCTCGTCCTGCTCGTTGAACACGGTCTTGATGGTCACCTTTTCGCCGCTGCCCGCGTCGGTCCAGAGCGTCTTGCCCTTGCGCCCGACGTTGTTTTTAATGACGGCGTTCGCCGCGTCGAGGATATTCTGCGTGGAGCGGTAGTTCTGCTCGAGGCGGATCGTGCGCGTACCCTTGTATTCCTTCTCGAAATTCAGAATGTTGGAGATGTCCGCGCCGCGGAAGCGATAGATGCTCTGGTCGTCGTCGCCGACCACGCAGATGTTGCGGTGTCCGTCCGCGAGCAGCCGCACCAGCTCGTACTGCATCCGGTTCGTGTCCTGATACTCGTCGATGAGGATGTAGCGAAATTTATGCTGGTAGTACGCTCTCACATCCGGCTCGTTTTGCAGCAGGCGCACCGTATGGAGAATGAGGTCGTCGAAGTCCAGCGCGTTCGCTTCGCAGAGGGTGCGGTCATAGCGCGCGTAAATTTTGACGATGCGCTCGCGCTTCCAGTCGCCGCTGCCCGCCCACTTCTTCGAGAAGTCCTGCGGCGAGAGCAGCTCGTCCTTCGCCTTGGAGATGACCGCGAGCACCTCGCGCGGAGAAAAGGTCTTTTCGTCCAGGTCCATCTCCTTGAGAATATCCTTCACCACGCGCTTGCAGTCGTCGGTATCGTAGATGGTAAAGTCGTTGGAGAAGCCGAGCTTATCAATGTCGCGGCGCAGAATGCGCACGCAGGCCGAGTGGAAGGTCAGCGCCCAGATGTCGCCCGCGCCCGCGATGCCGAACGCCTCCAGGCGCTCGCGCAGCTCCTTCGCCGCCTTGTTCGTAAAGGTCACGGCGAGCACCTGCCACGGCGCCGGCGGCTCCACCGCGCAGAGCTGCCGCATCCGGCGGCGCTCGTCTGCGGTCGGCTGAGCGGGATAATTCTCAAGGAAAGCGAGATCGCCCTCCGACGTACCAGCGGGGATCTCGCCGCAGTCGCTCCCGCGGCCGTAGGTCAAAAGATTTGCGATGCGGTTGATGAGCACGGTCGTCTTGCCGCTGCCGGCTCCCGCGAGCAGCAGCAGAGGCCCCTCCGTCGTCAAGACGCCGCGCCGCTGCTCCGGATTCAGCTTTGCAAAATCCCGCGCAATGCACGCGCGGCGCGCCGCGCAGAAGCGGGAAGAAAAATCACTCATGCGTTCCACCTGTTTTCTCAAAATTCTCCTTGATTCTACCGCATCTCCCCTCCTCGGTCAACCGTTTTTCCTTGAATTTTGCATAGAAATAAAAAATTTGTTCGATTTTCTATTGACAAGCACGTTTGTTCGATTTATAATGCGATTAGAACAAAAGTTTTAGAACGATTCGGAGGGTATGAACATGGCTGCTTCCACGACGATCTTTGTGCTGCTCGGCATCACTGCCGTCACGGCGAATCTGATGAAGGTCATCACCTATCTCGACCAGCCGCGCCGCAAGACGCGCCGCGTCCGTGCACGCGGATAACGGTATGGAGCTTCTGGATAAGCTCTCCGTTTTAGCGGACGCCGCCAAGTATGACGCGGCCTGCACCTCCTCGGGGGCCAAGCGTGGCTTTGAGCATGGCAAGATCGGCTGCACCTCATCCGGCGTCATGGGCTGCTGTCACAGCTTTTCCGCGGACGGACGGTGCATCACGCTGCTCAAGGTACTACTCTCGAACGACTGTATGTACGACTGCAAATACTGTGTCAACCGGCGCACGAACGAAACGCGCCGCGCGACCTTCACGCCCGAGGAGCTTGCCGACCTGACCATCCAGTTCTACCGGCGCAACTATATTGAAGGACTCTTTCTCTCCTCCGGCGTGCTGCGCTCGCCGGACTACACGACGGAGCTGATGATCCGCGCGCTGTCCATCCTGCGCCGCGAATACCGCTTCAACGGCTACATCCACGCCAAGGCCATCCCTGGTGCCTCACCGGAGCTGGTCGAGCAGCTTGGGATGCTCGCCGACCGTCTAAGCGTCAACATCGAGCTGCCGAGCGAAGCGTCGCTGCGCGCCCTCGCACCGAGCAAGACAAAAGCCGCCGTGCTGCGGCCCATGCGCTTCATCGCGGACCGCGGGCAGGAAAACCGGCGTGAGCTAGTCAAATACCGTCACGCGCCGCGCTTTGCCCCCGCGGGGCAGGCCACACAGATGATCGTCGGCGCGACCAGAGAGAGCGACCGCCACATCTTGACGTTGACGCAGTCGCTTTACGATACCTATCACCTCAAGCGTGTTTTCTACTCGGCCTATGTTCCGGTGGTGGAGAATACGCTCTTACCGCCTTTGGATACCAAGCCGCCTCTTCTGCGCGAGCATCGGCTCTATCAAGCGGACTGGCTGCTGCGGTTCTACGGCTTTCGTGCTGGCGAGCTGCTCGACGAAGGCCAGCCGGACTTTGATCCGCTGCTCGATCCCAAATGTTGCTGGGCGCTGCGGCACCCCGACTTCTTTCCGGTCGAGGTCAACCGCGCGGATTATGAAGCGCTGCTGCGCGTTCCCGGCATCGGCGTGGTCAGCGCGAAGCGCATCCTTGTCGCGCGCCGCGGCGGAGCACTGCGCGCAGAGGACCTCAAAAAGCTCGGCGTCGTACTCAAGCGTGCGCAGTATTTTCTTACATGCTCCGGCCGAAGCACCGCACCGCTGCGGCTCTCGCTCGAGGGAGTCCGGCGCAATCTGACCGCCACGGAGCGCGCCTCGCTCCCGGCGGGACCGCTCGACCAGCTCTCACTCTTTGAGCCGGCATAATGAGGAGTTTTTTATGATGTGGCGCGAGGTCGTTTATGAATACGACGGCAGCTTCGATGGACTTCTGTGCTGCATCTATGAAAGCTACACGCAAAAGGAGCTCCCCACCGCGTTTTTCCGCACCGGAGAGCTCGAACCATGCTTGTATGATGTCCGCACCGTCACGACGGACGCGGCGCACGCGCGCCGCGTATACGAGGGCTTCCGGCGCTTTTCGCCGGAGGTCGGACCTTTTTTGCGCCGTGCGTACTGGACATGCCTTCCCGAAAAGGAGCTTGCCATCTATCGCTTTGCCGCCAAGCTCTACCGCGAGGGAAAGCCGCTGCTGCAGCGCCTTTCCGATGAAACATACCATCCCCTGCTGTGCGCTGTGCGGCAGCTGAACGGTGAGCTGGAGCAATACCGCGGCTTCGTGCGCTTTTCCGACATCGGCGGCGTGCTCGCCGCGGAGATCGAGCCGAAAAACCGCGTTCTGCCGCTTCTGCGCGGCCACTTCTGCCAGCGCTGCCATGATGAGGCCTTTTTCCTCTATGACCGCACGCACCGCGAGGCTCTTTTTTATGCCGACGGTCATTCCGCCATCGTGCCGCTGGAGGAATTCGTCATGGCTCCGCCCGACGAGGCGGAAAAGCGCTATCGTCGGCTCTGGCGCTGCTTTTATGACACCATCGCCATCCGTGAGCGAGAAAACCCGAAGCTCCGCATGTCGCATATGCCGAAGCGTTTTTGGCCGCTGCTGACGGAGTTCCAGTCCAATCTGGACGCTATCCCTCCGTCTCCATCGCCGTGCGCAGCCTTTGCAGCGCCCGGCGCTCCAGCCGCGACACCTGCACCTGCGACACGCCAAGTACCCGCGCCGTCTGCTCCTGCGTCAGCGCCTTGAAAAAGCGCAGCAGGATCGTCATGCGCTCCCGCTCCGGCAGCAGGTCGATCGCCGCGCGCAGGGAAAGCTGCTCAATCAGCCCCTCCTCCGGGCTTTCCGTGCCGAGAAGCGCTTCCAGCGTCAGCCCGTCACCCATCTCCTGCTGAAAGGACTCCGGCGCGGCAGAGGCAAGGTCGGCATCCGCGATCTCCTCGACGCTCAATCCGGTCTCCTCCGCAAGCTCCGAGAGGACAGGCTCGCGCCCAAGCTGCACCCGCAGCTTCTCCCGCGCACTGTAGATGCTCTGTGACCGTTCACGCAGGGTCCGGCTCACCTTTATCGCGCCGTCATCGCGGAGAAATCGCCGTATCTCACCAGCGATCTTTGGTACGGCGTAGGTAGAAAACTGTGTTCCGTATGTAAGGTCAAAGCCCTTAACAGCCTTTAGAAATCCAATGCAGCCGAGCTGGTATAGGTCCTCCGTCTCCACGCCGCGGCCATTGTAGCGGCGCACGACGCTCCAGATCAGGCCGGTATTCTCCCGCAGCACTCGCTCGCCGGCTTCCTCGTCGCCGCTCTGCGCCGCCTCAAGCAGGGCAAAGGTCTCTGCTGCGCTCATGCGCGGCCCGCGCGCTGCGCGATCCTTTTGCGCATGGTCACGACGGTCCCCTTGCCCGGGCGGGAGCGGACCTTGAGCGTATCCATGAAGCTCTCCATGATGGTGAAGCCCATGCCGCTGCGCTCCTCGCCTCCGGTCGTAAAGAGCGGCTCGCGCGCCTTCTCCACGTCCGCAATGCCGCGTCCCCAGTCATAGACCGCGATCTCCAGCACGCCGCCGTCCAGCAGGCGCACGCGGACTACGATCTTTCCAAGCGTATCGGGATAGGCGTGGACGATGGCATTCGTCACTGCCTCGCTCACCGCCGTCTTGATGTCGCCGAGCTCGTCGAGCGTCGGGTCGAGCTGGGACGCGAAGGCCGCGACCGCGCTGCGGGCAAAGCCCTCGTTCGTGCTGCGGCTGAGAAATTCCAGCTTTATGTAGTTGCTGCTCTTTTTCATATTCTTCCTCCTTACTGCATTGTGACCATGCGCGGCACACCCGCTGCGTCAAAAACCTTTCGTGCCTGCGCCGGCACGCCGGTGACGAACAGGCTGCCGCCAAGCGCTGCCATGCGGCGGTGTGCGCGCAG
>DJRC01000057.1:0-3942 GCA_002437735.1 Oscillospiraceae bacterium UBA6370
GCGCTGCCCGCGCCCGCGAACACCGCGCAGCGCCCGCCGCAGGTCTCCGCCACCGCGTCGCAGAGCCTGCGCACGCTGTCGCCGCCCAGCTCGTCCTCGAAGAGCAGCACGTCGCCGCTGCCCGCGTACCGCGCCGCGACGCCCGCGAACACGCTCTCCTCTAACTTCGCGCAGCGCAGCCTGAGCGCGCCGAGCTCGCCCAGCACCCGCTCGACCGCCGCGGCTGCGGCTGTCGGCTTGACGGAGAGCGCCTGCGCGGCCGCGACGTCCTGCGCCCAGCAGGCGGAGAGATAGCGGTACGCCCGCGCGCCGCACAGCAGCTCGATGCGCACGCCCTCGCGGAACCTCTGCACGGAGAGGAACTTCACGATGCCGACCTGTCCGCTCCGGCTGACGTGCGTGCCGCAGCACGCGCAGCAGTCCGCGCCGGGGAAGGTCACGATGCGCACGTCGCCCTCGAGCGGCTTTTTGCTGCGGTAGTCGATCGCGTCCAGCTCCGCGCCGCGGTGGAGTTGAATGTCGATGGCGTGGTCCTCGTAGATGTACCGGTTCGCCGCCGCCTCGAGCTCCAGCAGCTCCTCCCACGGAATGTCGACGTTGAAGTCAATGGTCACGCTTTCCGCGCCCATGTGGAAGCCCACGTTGTCGCAGCCGTAGCGCGCGCAGATCAGCCCCGAGCAGATGTGCTCGCCGGAGTGCTGCTGCATGTGGTCGAAGCGCCGCGCCCAATCGAGCTTCCCGTGTACGGACGCGCCGACGGGCAGGGGAGCGGCGCATTTGTGCGTGATGATGCCCGCCCTTTCGTGGACCTCCAGCACCTCGGCGCCGCCGAGCACACCGGTGTCATACGGCTGTCCGCCTCCCTCGGGATAGAACGCCGTCCGGTCGAGCACGACGGCGAAGCCGTCCTTGACCGCCTCGCACGCGAGCACCTTCGCGTCAAACTCCGTCAAAAAGGGGTCGGCATAGTATAGCTTTTCGGTCTCCATGAAAAAATTTCCTTTCGTTTCCGCGCCCGTGCGGAGCGCAAATTAGTTTCTAAGAAATGCTGACGATGAACCGCCACAGCGGGTCAATGAGCAGCAGCCCCACCGTCGCAGAGCACACATTCGCGACGATGGCATAGCCCGTCGCCCGTCCCTTGCCCTTCTCCGTCAGCAGCCGGCGGTAGAGCAGGCTCTCGACCACTGTGATGACGACCTCAACGGGGAGATAGAACAGCAGCGACCACCCGCTCACACCATGATTGAGCACTATCACGGCAAGATAGACCGCGAACGCGCCCTGTGTCACAAGGTTGACGAGCAGGAATACCCGCCGGCTCCGGCGGCTGCGGTAGCCATAGAGAAGCAGCAGCGCGCCCTCGATGAGCAGCGTCGGGATCAGCATACAGAGAAATTGCAGCGCGTAGGCCATGCCCGCGCTCGGCGCGGCGGCGGTCTTCGCCGCCCAGTCCACTGTAACGGAGGATTGCAGCGTCGCGCGGTGCAGCACATCGGACACCCAACTCTCGCCGCTCTTCGTCACGATGAGGATGCGGTAATCGTCCGGCACGCCGACGTAGCCGAAGGTGTGCAGCTGTGTGCCGTTTCCCGCGTCCTCGCCGACGAGATCGCCCCAGATCGGCGGGCCGTTCGTCCCCTGCGCGGTGCAGGCGTGCCAGCCCTCCGGCACAGCGGCGCGCAGCGCCGCGAGCATGTCCGCGTCCAGCGCGGCGCGCTCCTCGTCGCTCAGACTGCTGAAGTCACTGTCGCCCTCGTGCTCGTATTCTCCCTCAGCCAGAAGGTCAAGGTAATAGAGCTCCTCCGGCGCGTTTTCCACCTTCACCGTCAGCTTCGGCTTCGGACCCGTGTCGGCAAGAGCCGACACCGTCAGCAGTACCATGGCCAGCAGCAGCAGAATACCGGTTCGCAGAGACTTTTTCATTTCCTTTGCTCCTTTCTTCTCGTGTCCCGTCTCTTCCAAAAACAGGACCTCTGCCTGTTATGACGCAAAAAACCGCCGTTTGGTTCCAAAATCCCAAAAAATTCTCACGCGATCCAGCCCTGCGCCTGCTTATAGCGCAGGATGCGGAGCACATGCGCGTCGATGTCGCTCTCCGCGATGCTCCCGTCCGCCACCGCCGCGAGCACGGCGGGAATGTCGTTTTGGTAGTCGCTCGTGATGAGCATATCGTTCCCCGCGAGCACCGCCAGCACCGCAGCCTCGCCGTTCGCGTACTGCTTCACCGCGTCCATCGCCAGATCGTCCGTGATCACGATGCCGTCGAAGCCAAGCGTCTCCCGCAGCACCTCATGCACGGCGGGGGAGAGGGACGCCGGCAGCGCAGCGTCCATGCACTCCACCACGTTGTGGCTCACGAGCACGAACGGCGCGCCCGCCGCGATGCCTGCCTGAAAGGGCAGAAAGTCGCTCTGTTCAAACGTCTCATACGGCCGCTTGTCGATGGCGACGCCCGTGTGCGTGTCCGCGTTGTTCCCATAGCCGGGGAAATGCTTGAGGACCGCCGCCACCCCCGCGTCCCGGATCGCGCCGACCGCCGCCGTCACAAATTCGCTCGTCGCTGCGGCGTCCATGCCGAACGAGCGCGCGTAGATGAAGTCGCCCGCGTCGGTGGATACGTCGCACACCGGCGCAAGATTTACATTGATGCCGAGCGCCAGAAGCCGCTCGTTATAGTCCAGCGTCTCCGCCGCAAGACTGTCCATGCCGCGTGCGGCATACAGTTCCTGCGGCGAGGGCAGCGGCTGCGCGAAGAGCTTCGGGTTCCAGCTCGCGCGCGTTACCGTGCCGCCCTCCTCGTCGCTGCCGATGAAGAGCGGAAGCTCCGCTGCGGCCTGATAGCTCTCGAGCTTTGCCGTCAGCTCCTCCGCGCTCAGCCAGCCGCCGTCCG
Source organism: Oscillospiraceae bacterium UBA6370 (assembly GCA_002437735.1). Classification (GTDB taxonomy): domain Bacteria; phylum Bacillota; class Clostridia; order Oscillospirales; family Oscillospiraceae; genus Hominicoprocola. Next base: position 2,894 of record DJRC01000057.1, read on the forward strand.
CGTCCTTATAGTCCCGCCCGAAGAGCAGCAGCCCCCCGAGGTGGTAGGCGGCCATGTCCTCCGCTGCACCCGTTTCGGGACAGCGGACAAAGAACATCTGCCCGACCTTTTCCTCAATCGTCATGCCCGCGATGCGCTCGCGCAGCCGCGCCTCGGCCTGCTCGGCCTCACTCGGCTCCGCCGGCGTGACCGGCGTCGGGTCGACCGTCGGCGGCGCGGGATCAACGACCGGCGCGTCCGGCTCCGTTTTGCCCGCGCAGCCCGCGAGCAGGCACAGCGCCGCAAGCAGCGCCAAAATTCTTCGTTTCATAGCCTATTTCCCTCATTTGTCCGCGCGTTGTGTGTTTCTCTTTGCCGCGTCCTGCGGCTCTTTCCCTGATTTTACCATGCCCTGCGCGCAAACGCAACCCGCGTTCCAGCTCCGTCCCATCCGCCCTTATGCCGACAGGCGCTCGTCCGCCGGACTCCTCGCCGGTTTGGCAGGATCTCCGGCATAGCAAGAGGCTCCCTCCTTTTCGGAGGGAGCCTCTTGGGAGTCTTATGCGGCCCGGATATAGACGGAATAGCGCGCTGTGCCGCCATAACCGTCCTTCATGTCCCATTGTGCCGCGATCTCATAGATATACCCGCCGGACTTGAGCTCCATTGTGCTTCCGTTGACGGAAACGGCTTCGCTGTCCGCGGCAGGCTCCGACCAATGTTCATCACTCCAGCACCGAATATCTACAATGGAATCCGGTTCTTCCGAAAAGCGCAATGTGGCAGTCGCCTCTGTCGTTTCCAGCGGCGATAAGAGGCCCCGGTGATCCAGCGGGTGTGTGCCGTCGGCTATGATATTGGTGGTCGTCCCGTCCGCGTTTTCCAGCTGCCAGGAATAAGAGCCCGGCAGCGCGTCCATTTCCGCCTGACCGCACACCACCGTCAGGGCCGGCGGCTTTTCTAAAATGACGGGGCTGTTTTCTCCGTCAGCCGCGGAGCAGCCGGTCAGCCCCAACGCAGCGGCCAACGCAAGAATCAAAGCAGTGTATTTTCTCATGGCGGTTCCTCCC
>DJRC01000057.1:3972-6685 GCA_002437735.1 Oscillospiraceae bacterium UBA6370
ACTCCCTATAAAAAATTGGCTCTCTTTTGATACAGACGAAAAAAACCGCAAAAGGTTCCGGATTTTTACCATTTTTTTGCTTTCGCCAAACTCCTCACCACCCCGCCGCGCACATCGGAGCTCCCGCCCCATAGGACGCCAAAAGCCCCCGTCCTTCGACGGGGGCCTTTGGCTGTGTGTTGTGTGTATTTTTAGGAGGGAGAAAATCACATCGGGGATCACGTAACCCCTTTGCAAGTATCAAGATACCAACGATTTATGGCTAAAGATTGAAAACCGTGTGAACAAATTGTAAATAAGCGGCTTCAAAGCAGCCTTTTTATCGGCAGACAAAAAAGAGACGTCCTCACGGACGTCTCTCGCTGTTTGGTTCGATCAGCCAATGCTGTTGAGCTTGGTGGTCAGAGCACTCTTCTTGTGAGCTGCGTTGTTCTTGTGCAGCAGACCCTTCGCGGCAGACTTGTCCACGATCTTCACTGCGACCTTGTAAGCACCCTCGGCCTCGGTGCGATTGCCTTCAGCGGCAGCCGCCTCGAACTTCTTGAGTGCGGTCTTCAGTGCGGACTTGTCAGCCTTGTTGCGGGCGTTACGCACCTCCGCGAGCTGGACGCGCTTCTTGGCAGACTTAATATTCGGCAAACCAAACACCTCCTCCGGTTGGGATTTGACGGCGAACACAAAAAATCCACCGTGCAGAATGGTATTTTAGCAAAGTTTTCGAGGAATTGCAAGCACTTTTTTCAGATTTTCTCCACTTTTTTGTATGCTTCAAAATTTAGGGGACATAATGAGAGCAATATACCAGATTTTGTGGAAGGCAGGCGGTTTTATGAACGCACGGCGGACGGACTTGGCGCTGGAGGCGCACGCGCTGTTCCGCGCGGCAGGAAAAGACGGCGGGGTCGATGGACTGTCACTCACCGAGCGGACGCGCCGCGGCTGCGCCGTGACCACGGTAACGGTGGAGAGCGAGGCGGCCTCACGCGCCCTCGGCAAGCCGCGCGGGACCTACGTCACGCTTGACCTGCGCGCCCTTTCCCCCGAGGACCCCGCGTACACGGAGCGCGCGTCGCTCGCGCTCCGCGATGAGCTGCGCGCCCTCCTCGGCCATGCGGTCGATACCGCCCTCGTGGTCGGACTCGGCAACCGCGCCATGACGCCTGACGTCATCGGTCCACGCGCTGCCGATCATGTGCCCGCCACGCGCCACCTGAAGGGCTGCGCCGCCTTCGGTGCGCTCGCGGACGTCAGCGTGCTGACGCCCGGCGTCCTCGGCACAACGGGACTGGAGGCCGCCGAGCTCGTGCGCGGCGCGGTGGAGACCGTGCGCCCCGAGCTTGTCGTTGCCATCGACGCGCTGGCGTCGCAGAGCCTCGGGCGCGTCTGCGCCACCGTCCAGCTCGCGGATGCCGGCATCGTCCCCGGCTCGGGCGTCGGCAACCGCCGCCGCGCCCTCACGCGCGAGACGCTCGGCGTTCCTGTCCTCGCCGTCGGCGTCCCCACCGTGGTGGACGCCGCCACGCTCGCGCTCGACCTTTTAGACGAGGCCGGGGCAGACCTCCCCGATCCCGCCGCCCTCCGCGGACACGGGAACGTCATGGTCACGCCGCGCGACATCGACGCCCGCGCCGAGCAGCTTGCCCGCATCGTCGGCTTCGGTGTCGGTCTTGCCCTCCAGCCGGCGCTCTCGCTCGACGAGCTGCGCGCCCTGATCGACTGATTTTGTCATATCTGTGCGCGGAAAAGGCAGGCGAAATGCGAATTTCTGCGCTCCCTCCATTGCAATCCACGCTTTTTTGCGCTACAATGACAGCAAATTTCAAAAAAGGAGCGCAAGCTATGTACGATCTCAAGGATTTCAAGGCCGCGGACCACATTCCTGCCCTGCTCGACTGGATGCGCGCGCAGATGAAAAACTGCGGCGGCAAAACCGCCGTCGTCGGCATCTCCGGCGGCAAGGACAGCTCGGTGATCGCCGCGCTGTGCGTCGAGGCGTATGGCCGCGAGAACGTGGTCGGCGTTCTCATGCCGGACGGCGTCCAGCCCGACATCGATTACTCCAACGGCATCGTGGACTTCCTCGGCATCAAGCACTACACCTTCAACATCCACGGCGGCACGAACGGCATTCTGGGCGAGATGGCGCGCCTCGGCATCGAGGCCAGCCGCCAGACCACCGTCAACCTTCCCTCCCGCATCCGCATGGCGACGCTGTACGCCATCGCTCAGAGCGTGGACGCGGGCATCGTGGTCAACACCTCCAACCTCTCCGAGGACTGGGTCGGCTACTGCACCATCTACGGCGACAGCGCCGGCGCGTTCTCGCCCCTGGGGATGTATACCACCGAGGAGGTCATCGCACTGGGCCGGGCGCTGGGCCTGCCCGAGCGCTTCCTCATCAAGCCGCCGTCCGACGGCCTGACGGGCCTTACCGATGAGGATAATTTGGGCTTCACCTATCACGCGGTGAACGAGTACGTCCGCCGGGGCGTGGTCGATCCGGCCATCAAGGAGCAGATCGACGCCAAGCACCGGGCCAGCCGCTTCAAGTTCGAGACCATCCCCGTGTACCACAACGGGCTGCCCATGGCGCTGGAGGACGAGACGCGGTATTATAAGTGAGCAGACACAAAAACGGCGCACCGAGAGGTGCGCCGTTCGGTCTGTCGAAAAAGCCTGTCACAGCACAGTCTCAAAGGCTCCCCTGTGTAAG
>DJRC01000044.1:0-1070 GCA_002437735.1 Oscillospiraceae bacterium UBA6370
ATCCCTATGAGCTGGTCACCTACGGCGAGCCCGGTCAGGTCTGCCAGAACTGGATGCAGTACCGCCTCATCAAGAAGTATCTCGAGGAGCTGACCGACGAGCAGACGCTGGTCGTCATGTCCGGCCATCCTCTGGGCCTGTTCCACTCCCACAAGATGGCGCCCCGCGTCATCATCTCCAACGGCCTGATGGTCGGCACTTTCGACGATCAGGAGAACTTCAACCGCGCCGCCGCGCTCGGCGTCGCCAACTACGGTCAGATGACCGCCGGCGGCTGGATGTATATCGGCCCCCAGGGCATCGTCCACGGCACGTTCAACACGCTGCTCAACGCCGGCCGTCTCAAGCTCGGCATCCCCAATGATAAGGATCTCGCCGGCCGTCTGTTCATCTCCGCGGGCTTAGGCGGCATGAGCGGCGCGCAGGGCAAGGCTGCCGAGATCGCCGGCGCCGCGTCCATCATCGCCGAGGTCGACGATTCCCGTATCGACACCCGCTATACCCAGGGCTGGGTCAGCCACCGCACCGACTCCCTCGAGGAGGCCACCAGGATCGCTCTCGAGCACCAGAAGGCGGGCAAGGCCTGCGCCGTCGCCTACTGCGGCAACATCGTCGACCTGCTCGAGTACCTCTATGAGCACAACGTTCATGTTGACCTCATGAGCGACCAGACCTCCTGCCACGTTCCCTACGACGGCGGCTACTGCCCGCAGGGCCTCACCTTCGCCCAGCGCACCGAGATGCTGGACAAGGACCCCGAGGGCTTCCGCAAGCTCGTTGACAAGACGCTGCAGCATCACTATGAGATGATCTGCAAGTTCCACGAGCGCGGCACCTACTTCTTCGACTACGGCAACAGCTTCCTCAAGGCCGTGTACGATACCGGCGTGAAGAGCATCTGCAAGAACGGCGAGAACGACCTCGACGGCTTCATCTTCCCGTCCTACGTCGAAGACATTCTCGGTCCCTGCCTGTTCGACTTCGGCTACGGCCCGTTCCGTTGGTGCTGCTTGAGCCGCAACCCCGAGGACCTGCACAAGACCGATATGGCGGCTGCCGAGTACATCAAG
>DJRC01000044.1:1112-3571 GCA_002437735.1 Oscillospiraceae bacterium UBA6370
CCGCCGCTATCAGGACTACGACAACTACGTCTGGGTTCGCGACGCGGAGAAGAACAAGCTGGTCGTCGGCACCCAGTGCCGCATCCTCTATCAAGACGCCATGGGCCGCATGAACCTCGCGCTCAAGTTCAACGAAATGGTTCGCAACGGCGAGATCGGCCCCGTCATCCTTGGCCGTGACCATCACGACACCGGCGGAACCGACGCGCCCTTCCGTGAGACCAGCAATATCAAGGACGGCTCCAATATCATGGCCGAGATGGCGACTCAGTGCTACGCCGGCAACGCCGCGCGCGGCATGAGCTACATCGCGCTGCACAACGGCGGCGGCACCGGCATCGGCCGCGCTATCAACGGTGGCTTCGGCATGGTGCTCGACGGCTCCGAGCGCGTGGATACCATCCTGCGTATGTCCATGCCTTGGGATACCATGGTCGGCGTGGCCCGCCGCAGCTGGGCGCGCAACGAGAACGCCATGACCACCGTGGCCGAGTACAACAAGATGTACGAGGGCCAGGACCACATCACCATGCCGTACCTCGCGGACGACGCTATCGTCGCCGATGCGGTCAAGGGCATGAAGCACTGAAAATACTCCAAAAAAGGGGCTTTGAACAAAGCCCCTTTTTTGAACAGACTGCGCCCTGCTGCAGCGCACTCACTGTACTCACACGTTTGCAGGGCGAGAAGTGTTTTTTCCGGCGTACATCCCGCCGAAAAAACGATACAAATTATTTGCGCCGTGCGCGGCGCAAAGTCTGCGACGCCCTTCCGGAACAGAGAAAGGACAAAAATATGAAAAAACTTCTGGTGAAAAACATCGGCCTGCTCGCTACGCCCGAGGGCACGAGCGCCCATCGCGGCGCGGAGCAGGGTAAGATCAAGCTCCTCAAGGACGCATGGGTGCTCATCGAGGACGGCGTGATCACCTCCGTCGGCACCGGCGAGGCTCCCGCAGCCGCGGGGGCGGAGATCGTCGACGCCGAGGGGAAGCTCGTCACGCCGGGCCTTGTGGACGCCCATACGCACCTTATTTTCGGCGGCTGGCGGCAGAACGAGCTGGGCATGAAGCTGCACGGCAAGACCTATCTCGAAATTCAGAACGCCGGCGGCGGCATCCAGTCCACCACCAACGCCACGCGCGGAGCCACCGAGGAGGAGCTGACCGCCAAGGCGGCGAAGGCGCTTGACGAGATGATGGCCTTCGGCACGACCACCTGCGAGGCCAAAAGCGGCTACGGCCTCGCCACCGAGCATGAGCTCAAGGCGCTGCGCGTGATCCGCGACCTCGACGAGCAGCATCCGATGGACATGGTCGCGACCTTTATGGGTGCGCACCTTGTTCCCGCAGAGTATAAGGCGAACCGCGCGGAGTATATCCGCTTAGTGTGTGAGGAAATGATGCCGCTCGTCAAGGAGCAGGGCATCGCCAAATTCTGCGACGTGTTCTGCGAGGCCGACACCTTTACGGTGGAGGAGTCCCGTCAAGTGCTCGAGGCGGGCCTCAAGTACGGCCTGCGTTCCAAGATCCACGCCGACGAGATCGAGGCCATCGGCGGCTCCCAGCTCGCCGGCGAGCTGGGAGCGATCTCTGCGGAGCATCTGATCGTCTGCCCGCCCGCAGGCATCGAGGCGATGGCAAAGGGCGGCGTGATCGCCTGCCTGCTGCCTGCGACGAGCTTCAACCTCGGCGCGGTGTTCGCGCCCGCGCGCGACATGGTGAACGCGGGCGTGCCCGTCGCGATGGCGACGGACTTCAACCCTGGCTCCTGCCCGTGCCTGAATATGCAGTTCGTCATCAACCTCGGCTGTCTGAAGTATCGGCTCACGCCCGAGGAGGTGCTGACCGCCGTAACGCTCAACGGCGCGGCGGCCATCGACATGGCTGACAAGGTCGGTACGGTCGAGGCGGGCAAGCTGGGCGACCTCGTCATCTGGGACGCGCCGGATCTGGACTACATCTGCTACCGCTTCGGCAGCAACCTTGCCAAGAAGGTCATCAAGCGCGGCCGCGTGATGTAAGGGCAAAGAGGGAGAAAGAGAGAAAACTATGGATCGAACCGATTATCAGATCCTCAATATCCTGCAGGCGGACAGCCGCTGCACCCTGCGCCACATCGGCGATCAGGTCGGGCTGACGCCGCCCGCCGTCTCTGAGCGCATCCGCCGCATGGAGGAATGCGGTGTGATCCGCAGCTACCGCATCGACATCGACCGCACGCGGCTGGACTGCAACATCACAGGCTTTATCTCCGTGTCGCTCGAGCCGGAGAAGTACGCCGCGTTCTGTGTCTTCTGCGAGCGGAGTCCCGCGGTCATCAGCCACCACCATGTGATCGGTGTGTTCAACGCGCTGCTCCAGTTCGCCGTGCGCGACACGAAGGAGCTGGACGCGCTGCTCGCCGAGATCAAGACCTACGGCGACTCCCGCACGTCTGTGGAGCTCAAGACGCTCTTCG
>DJRC01000072.1:0-708 GCA_002437735.1 Oscillospiraceae bacterium UBA6370
GCGTGCGGCTCTCCTTCCTCTCGGATTTTGCCCTGCGCCCCGGCTCCGCACCGCAGCACACGCTGGTCATCCACTACCCCGGCATCGACCTTGGACGGCTCCGCTCGGCGCTATATATTCTAGAGGCGCTGCTGTATTTCCGCGACTGGAAATACAAGGGCAGAAGATGAACTCCGTGTAAACATTTCTATAATTCGCTAAGATTTTTATATAAATCTATTGACAAAAGTTTTTGCTGTGCTATGATACGGTATAGCAAAGAAAATCCCGGTAAGGAGGCGCATGATGAAAAAGAATCTATACAGCTTGACGCTCTCGGACGAGGTGGTACGGGAAGTCGACGCGCTGGCGCACCGGCTGGGCACGAACCGCTCGGCGCTGGTGAACCGCATCCTGGCCGAGTACGTCTCCGTCCCCACGCCGGAGCGGCGCATCAACGATATCTTCGAGGCCATCGAAGCGCTCGTCTCCCCCTCGCGCGAGCTGGTGCCGTTTTTTGCGCCAAACTCGCAGTCCATGTCGCTCAAATCGAGCCTCGCCTACAAGTACCGCCCGACGGTCAAGTACGAGGTCGATCTCGGCGGCGACGGCGAGGATACGCTGGGCACGCTCAACGTTGTGTTCCGCACGCAGTCGGCGGAGCTGATCGCCGCACTGACGGACTTCTTCCGCCTGTGGGTGCGCATCGAGAACGCCTGCCTCGCGCCG
>DJRC01000072.1:754-943 GCA_002437735.1 Oscillospiraceae bacterium UBA6370
GCTCGGCGGCACGATCGCCTGCTCGCTCTACGACGGGCGCTTCGTCCGTCCGCTCGCCATGCCGCGCGGACACGCCCGCTCGGCGGAGGACATCGCCGGCGCCATCAGCGCCTATGTGCAGCTCTTCGACCGCCTGCTCAAGGGCTATCTGAGCGGCGAACTGAGCGCCAAGGACGTGGAGCTGGCCTA
>DJRC01000072.1:998-1539 GCA_002437735.1 Oscillospiraceae bacterium UBA6370
CGCGGCGACCTGCGGGGCCGCGGGCTTCTGATTTAAGTGATCTGCAGTTTTGTCAATAGAGGTGAATTTATATGAACGCTGAAAAATATACCCAGAAAACCCTGGACGCCGTCAAGGCCGCGCAGAGCATGGCGCAGGAGAACGGCAACCAATATCTGACCCCCGAGCATCTGCTCTATGCCCTTGTCGATCAAGACGGCGGACTCATCGCATCGCTCTTCGGCAAGATGGGCGTGGACTGCGACGGCCTGCTCTCCGAGCTGGACACCCTAATCCGACGCCTGCCGAAGATCTCCGGCGGCAGCGGCGAGGTGTACGCCTCACCGGAAACCGGCAAAATTCTGAACCTTGCCGAAAAGACCGCCGAGAAGCTGCACGACGATTATATCTCCGTCGAGCACTTGATGCTCGCCATCTTCTCCGAGGGCACGAGCGACGTCAAGCAGCTGCTCCAAAGCCACGGCATCACGCGCAGCCGCTTTACCGACGAGCTGAGCAAGGTCAAAACCGCTCCCGTGACCTCGGACAATCCCGAGGAGAC
>DJRC01000072.1:1622-4445 GCA_002437735.1 Oscillospiraceae bacterium UBA6370
AGCGCGCCCGCAGCAAGGAGCTCGACCCCGTTATCGGCCGTGACGCGGAGATCCGCAACGTCATCCGCATCCTGTCGCGTAAAACCAAGAACAACCCTGTGCTCATCGGTGAGCCGGGCGTCGGCAAGACCGCCATCGCCGAGGGTCTTGCCCAGCGTATCGTGCGCGGCGACGTGCCCGAGGGGCTGAAGGACCGCACAATCTTCTCGCTCGACATGGGCGCGCTCATCGCGGGCGCGAAGTACCGCGGCGAGTTCGAGGAACGCTTGAAGGCCGTTCTGAACGAGGTCAAGAAGTCTGAGGGAAAGATCATCCTCTTCATCGACGAGCTGCACACCATCGTCGGCGCGGGCAAGACCGAGGGCAGCATGGACGCAGGCAACCTCTTGAAGCCCCTGCTTGCCCGCGGCGAGCTGCACTGCATCGGCGCGACCACGCTCGACGAGTACCGCCAGTATATTGAAAAGGACGCCGCGCTCGAGCGCCGTTTCCAGCCCGTGCAGGTCGATGAACCGACGGTGGAGGACACCATCTCCATCCTGCGCGGACTCAAGGAACGCTATGAAATTTACCACGGTGTGCGCATCCACGACAACGCGCTCGTCGCCGCCGCGACGCTCTCCGCGCGCTATATCACCGACCGCTTCCTGCCCGACAAGGCCATCGATCTGGTCGATGAAGCCTGCGCGATGATCCGCACGGAGATCGACTCCATGCCCGCCGAGCTGGACGATCTGCGCCGCAGGATCATGCAGCAGGAGATCGAGGAGATGGCGCTCAAGAAGGAGGACGACCAGCTCTCCCGCGACCGTCTGGAGGAGCTCAAGAAAGAGCTTGCTGACGAGAAGGAGCAGTTCAACGCCATGAAGTCCCGCTGGGAGGCGGAGAAGAACGGCGTGGAGAGCGTCAAGAAGCTCAAGAGCGAGATCGAGCAGATGCACGGCGACATCGAGCGGGCGCAGGCCAATCTCGAATACGAGAAGGCCGCGAAGCTCAAGTATTCCGACCTGCCCGCGCTTGAAAAGCAGCTCAAGGACGCCGAGGCCGCGGCGGAGAAGCACAATAGCGACAACTCCATGGTTCACGACACCGTGACCGAAAACGAGATCGCCGACATCGTCGGCAAGTGGACGGGCATCCCCGTCAGCCGTCTGATGGAGGGCGAGCGCGAAAAGCTGCTGCGTCTCGACGAGATCATCCACAAGCGCGTGGTCGGACAGGACGAGGCCGTGCGCCTTGTCACCGAAGCCATCCAGCGCTCGCGCGCGGGCATCGCCGACCCGAACCGCCCCATCGGCAGCTTCCTCTTCCTCGGCCCCACGGGTGTAGGCAAGACGGAGCTGGCGAAGTCCCTCGCGGACTGCCTGTTCGACGACGAGCACAACCTCGTGCGCATCGACATGACCGAGTATATGGAGAAGTTCTCCGTCTCGCGTCTCATCGGCGCGCCCCCGGGATACGTCGGCTACGACGAGGGCGGTCAGCTCACCGAGGCCGTGCGCCGCAAGCCGTACTCTGTCGTGCTGTTCGACGAGGTGGAGAAAGCGCACCCGGATGTCTTCAACATCCTGCTGCAAATTCTCGACGACGGCCGCATCACCGATTCGCAGGGCCGCACGGTGGACTTCAAGAACACCATTATCATCCTGACCTCGAACCTCGGCTCGGCCGAGCTGCTTGACGGCATCCAGCCGGACGGCAGCATCGCCGAGAGTGCGCGCAATGCCGTCATGGGCGAGCTGCGTCGTGCGTTCCGTCCGGAGTTCCTCAACCGGCTGGATGAGATTATCATGTTCAAGCCGCTGACGAAAGAGAACTTGAACGGCATCATCGAGATCTTGATGCAGGGTCTGCGCAAGCGCATGGCGGACAAGACGCTCAAGCTCGACGTCACCGACGCAGCGAAGAGCCTCATCATCGAGCGCGGCTTCGATCCGATCTACGGCGCGCGCCCGCTCAAGCGCTATCTCCAGAGCGCGGCGGAGACGCTGATCGCGAAAGAGATCCTGCGCGGCGACCTGCCCGCCGGCAGCACGCTCGTGCTCGACGCGGAAAACGGCGAGCTGACCTGCCGCAAGAAGTAAAAAGAGCAGCACAAAAGCACCGCAGAAGCGGCGCGGCAGCGCCGTGGATCAAATCGGGCATACAGCAGGCAAGGCGCAGCCTTGCGCTGCTATTCGATGGCGATCATTACTGCCGCTCTCGCGTAAGCGAAACAAAACCGCACAGCAAAGAGGAGCGCCCCTCGGCGCTCCTCTCTTTCTTAAATCCTTCCGATAAACGCATAGCTATAGGCAATATGTACGCACTAAATTCTCTGCGACCGGAATCAGAAACAGCAGGATTATTATTGTCTGCGTATAGGGATAGATCAGCACATCACGACCAAAAAGCCCAGGAGCATCAAACAGACGCATATTATAGCGGCGACGCTTTTCCTTCGGTGTACTGCGAAATAGAAAAATCCGCATTATGCTCAGCAGCAATATAAAAGCCTCTATGCAGAGCAGCGCCCAATCATTTATAGATGATATCTGCGCAAATAGCGCCATCAAAAAAATCCCACACGGATTTATGACTCCTAAAATATCCACTATCTTTTGCTTGGACAATTTATCACCTTCCGGACCGACCGCATCCCTGCCTTCCAATCAGTCTCTTTTATTCTACCACACGCCCGCGCAAAAGACAAGCGCCCGACCGTTGGTCGGGCGCTTGCGGTTATCATACAGTCATGCCTGTCCGCGCGGAAATACGGCTTACGCCATCTCCTTGATTGCGGCCTGTGCGGCGGCGAGGCGGGCGATGGGCACACGGAACGGG
>DJRC01000072.1:4576-46465 GCA_002437735.1 Oscillospiraceae bacterium UBA6370
GCCGTGCTCGCCGCAGATGCCGAGGTGGATATCGGGATTGGACTCACGGCCCATGGCCGCGGCCATCTTCACGAGCTTGCCCACGCCGACCTGGTCGAGCTTGGCGAACGGGTCGTTCTCGTAGATCTTCTTGTCGTAGTACGCGCCGAGGAACTTGCCGGCGTCGTCGCGGCTGAAGCCGAAGGTCATCTGGGTCAGGTCGTTGGTGCCGAAGGAGAAGAAGTCCGCTTCCTTGGCGATCTCGTCCGCGGTCAGAGCGGCGCGCGGGATCTCGATCATGGTGCCGACCTTATACTTCATGTCGGACTTGACGGAGGAGATGATCTCGTCCGCGGTCTTGACGACGACGTCCTTGACGTACTTGAGCTCCTTGACCTCGCCGACGAGCGGGATCATGATCTCGGGCACGATGTGCCAGTCGGGATGCGCGGCGTTGACGTTCAGCGCGGCCTTGATGACCGCACGGGTCTGCATCGCGGCGATCTCCGGGAAGGTGACGGCCAGACGGCAGCCGCGGTGACCCATCATCGGGTTGAACTCATGCAGGGAGGCAATGATGTTCTTGATCTCGGCAACGCTCTTGCCCATATCCTTGGCGAGCAGCTCGATGTCGGCCTCCTCGGTGGGGACGAACTCATGCAGCGGGGGATCGAGGAAGCGGACGGTCATCGGACGGCCCTCGAGCGCGATATACATGGCCTCGAAGTCGCCCTGCTGCATCGGCTCGAGCTTGGCGAGCGCCTTCTCACGCTGCTCGAGCGTGTCGGCACAGATCATCTCGCGGATGGCGGGGATACGGTCCGCCTCGAAGAACATATGCTCGGTGCGGCAGAGACCGATGCCCTCGGCGCCGAACTTGACCGCCTGCGCGGTATCGTGCGGGTTATCGGCGTTGGTGCGGACGCCCAAACGGCGATACTTGTCCGCCCAGCCCATGACGCGGCCGAACTCGCCGCCGATGGAGGCGTCGACCGTGGGGACGGCGCCGTCGTAGATGTTGCCGGTGGAGCCGTCGATGGAGAGCCAGTCGCCCTCGTGGTAGACCTTGCCGGCAAGCTCGAACTGCTTGTTCTCCTCATCCATCTTGATGTCGCCGCAGCCGGAGACGCAGCACTTGCCCATGCCGCGCGCCACGACGGCCGCGTGGGAGGTCATGCCGCCGCGGACGGTCAGGATGCCCTGAGAGGCCTTCATGCCCTCAATGTCCTCGGGAGAGGTCTCGAGACGGACGAGCACGACCTTCTCGCCGCGCTCCTTCCACGCCTTGGCATCCTCGGCGGAGAAGACGATCTTGCCGCAGGCCGCGCCGGGAGAGGCGGGCAGCGCCTTGCCGATGACGGGGGTCTTCTTGAGGATCTCGGCGTCGAACTGGGGATGGAGCAGGGTGTCGAGATAGCGGGGCTCGATCATGGCGACGGCCTTCTTTTCGTCGATCATACCCTCGTCCACGAGGTCGCAGGCGATCTTGAGCGCCGCCTGTGCGGTGCGCTTGCCGCTGCGACACTGGAGCATATAGAGCTTGCCGTGCTCGACGGTGAACTCCATGTCCTGCATATCGCGGTAATGCTCCTCGAGAATATCGCAGACCTTTACAAATTCGGCGTAAGCCTCGGGGAACTTATCCGCCATTTCACTGATGGGCATCGGGGTGCGGACGCCGGCGACGACGTCCTCGCCCTGGGCGTTGGTCAGGAACTCGCCCATGAGCTTCTTCTCGCCGGTGGCGGGGTTGCGGGTGAAGGCAACGCCGGTGCCGCAGTCGTCGCCCATGTTGCCGAACGCCATGGACTGGACGTTGACGGCGGTGCCCCAGGAATAGGGGATATCATTGTCGCGGCGATAGACGTTCGCGCGGGGGTTGTCCCAGCTGCGGAAGACGGCCTTGATGGCGCCCATGAGCTGCTCCTTCGGATCGGAGGGGAAGTCCTCGCCGATCTTGGCCTTGTACTCGGCCTTGAACTGGCCCGCGAGCTCCTTGAGGTCGTCGGCGGTCAGCTCGACGTCGAGGGTGACGCCCTTCTTTTCCTTCATCTGGTCGATGAGCTGCTCGAAATACTTCTTGCCGACCTCCATAACAACGTCGGAATACATCTGGATGAAGCGGCGGTAGCAGTCCCACGCCCAGCGGGGATTGTTGGACTTCTCGGCGATGACGTTCACAACGTCCTCATTGAGGCCGAGGTTCAAGATGGTATCCATCATGCCGGGCATGGACGCGCGCGCGCCGGAGCGGACGGAAACGAGCAGAGGATTGTGGAGGTCGCCGAACTTCTTGCCGGTGATCTTCTCCATCTTTTCCACATACTCCATGATCTCGGCGAAGATCTCGTCGTTGATCTGGCGGCCGTCCTCATAATACTGGGTGCAGGCCTCGGTGGTGATGGTGAAGCCCTGCGGGACCGGCAGGCCGATGTTGGTCATCTCGGCCAGGTTCGCGCCCTTACCGCCGAGCAGCTCGCGCATATTGGCGTTGCCCTCGGTAAACAGGTAACAATACTTTTTGCTCATAATGTTCCTCCAATTTACAAAGTATCTATGGTTTTTGATCCCAATCGTTCATAAGCCTTTATATTATAGACAGGTTTTTCCAAACTTGCAAGAAATTCCACCGAAAAAATTCAAAATGTTTTATAGATTTTCTCTTTGAGCCGTGCATTTCCCCGTAACTTTTCTTGCACTCCGCGTTTTTTTGCGTTATACTGTATGTTGTAGTTATATTGTCCGGAGGAGCGCATGGAACTGTCGGCCTTTGCAAAAACGAATACCGCCGCGCGTCTCCGCGCCGCCGCGAGCCGCGGCGCACTCAGCCACGCGCTCATTCTCTCGGGAGCGGGCGACCGGAACGCCGCGGCGCATTACGCCGCCGCCGCGCTGGAGTGTACCGGCACGGACAAGCCCTGTCTGGCCTGCGCGCACTGCCGCAAGGTGCTCGCGGACATCCACCCCGACGTCCTCACCGTGCGCGACGACGAGCACGCCGAGCTGAGCGTGGACGTCATCCGCGGCGTGCGGACGGACGCCTTCATCCGCCCGAACGAGGGCGCGTGCAAGGTCTACATCTTCCCCGACTGCACACGGCTGAACGAGAAGGACCAGAATGTGCTGCTCAAGACCGTGGAGGAGGGGCCGCCCTACGCCGCCTTCCTCTTCTGCGCGGAGAACGCGAGCGTACTGCTGCCCACCATCCGCTCGCGCTGCGTGGAGGCCAAGCTCCCGCCGGCGGGAGCTGTCGGCGAGGACGATGAGCGCACGCGCGAGCTGCTCCGTCTGCTCGCCGGGGACCGCGCCGCCGCGCGCTCCGCCTTTCTGCTGAAGCTGGAGAGCACCAAGGCGACCCGCGAGGAGCTTGCCGCGCTCTTTGAGGGCACGCGCGTGATCCTCGTCGATGCACTCTGCACGCTCTGCGGCGCGCCCCCCGCCGAGCCGCGCGACGAGCAGGCGCTGCGCGCCGTGCTCGGCTCCCGCTTGACAAAAGCACAGATCCTCGGCACAATAGAGCTGTTGGAGACCTATCGAAACCACTGTGAATATAATGTCGGCGTCGGCCCGCTGCTCGGCGGCCTCGCCGTTGAATTGGAGGAGATCCTTTGACTGAAGTGATTGGCGTCCGCTTTCGCGGCGGCTGCAAGGAGTATTATTTCGACCCGCATGGCATCGCCGTGGAGGCGGGTCAGTTCGTTATCGTCGAGACGGCGCAGGGCACCGAATACGCCCAGTGTCTGACCGGCAACCACGAGGTGGACGACGGCGCAGTCGTCCGTCCCCTGCGCGCCCTCGTGCGCATCGCGACGGAGAACGACCGCCGCACCATGGAATATAACCGTCAGCGCGAGAAGGAGGCCTTCGGCATCTGCCAGAAAAAGATCGCCGAGCGCGGGCTGGACATGAAGCTCGTGCGCGTGGAGTGCAGCTTCGACGGCAGCAAGATCGTGTTCTTCTTCACCTCCGAGGGCCGCGTGGACTTCCGCGAGCTCGTGCGCGACCTCGCGGGCGTGTTCCGCGCGCGCATCGAGCTGCGCCAGATCGGCGTGCGCGACGAGGCCAAAATGCTCGGGGGCTTAGGCATCTGCGGCCGTCCGTTCTGCTGCGCGCAGTTTCTGGACGATTTTGTGCCGGTGTCCATCAAGATGGCCAAGACGCAGAATCTCAGCCTGAACCCCACAAAAATTTCCGGTGCGTGCGGTCGCCTCATGTGCTGTCTGAAGTATGAGCAGGCGGCCTACGAGGACGCCGTGAAGCGGATGCCGAAGAACGATTCCTTCGTCCTCACGCCCGACGGCCCCGGCAACGTCAGCGCCGTGAACTTAGTGCGTGAGACGGTCAGCGTCCGGCTGGACGACTCGTCTGAGGGGCAGAAGAGCTACCACGGCTGCGAGATCCGCGTGCTGCGCAACGGCAAGGGCTCGCGCGAGGGCATCGAGATCCCCGCCGAGCGGCCCGCCCGCTTTGTAAAGCAGGACGCGGAGAGCGAGTCGGATGCCGTTCCTTCGCCCGTGTTCCGCGCGCTGGAGCTCTCCGAGCCCGATGCTCCCGCTGTGCCGGAAACGCCTGCCGCCGAGGAGAGCGGAGAAAAGCGCGAGCGCCGTCGCCGCGGAGGACGCGGACGCCGGGGCGGACGCGGACGCGGCGGAGAGGGCCGTGCCGAGGCGAAGCCGGAGACCGCCGAGGGCGGCAGCAAGGAAAAGCGTCCCGAAAGGAGCGCGGAAAAGCCCGCCGACAAGGGCGGCGAACGCCGCAGACCGGCCGAGCGCTGGGAGGGTGAGAAGAAGTCTCCCGCCCCTTCCGCCGAAAAGAAGCCCTCCGAGGGCGGCGAGGGCGAAAAGAGCGCGCGCCGCCGGCATCATCGCGGCGGACGCGGACGCCGGGGCGGCCGCGGCGGAAGCGGCGGCGGAACGCCGAACGCGGCGTCGAGCGCGGAATAAGTCAAAAACGGGAGCCGCTTTTCCCTGCGGCTCCCATTTTTTCGTGGGTTTTTCGCGCGGAGCGTGTATGATAGAGCAAACGGCTTTCACAGGGAGGTGGGCAGATGCACGAGCAGGAGGTCCTGGCGCTTCTTCGCGCCGGGGACGAGCGCGGCGCGGAGGCGTTGCTGCGGCACTACGCGCCGCTGATGCGCTACATCATCGCGCCCATCGTGCTGGATGAGCAGGACCGCGAGGAGTGCCTTTCCGACGCCGCGCTGCGCGTATGGGAGAAATTCGGGACCTACGATCCCGCGCGCGGCTCGTGGACGGCGTGGCTCACGGCGCTCACGCGCAACACCGCGCTCAATCGCGCGCGGAAAAGGTCCGGCGGCGGCGAGGAGCTTTCGGGCGACCTGCCCTCCGCCGAGCCGACGCCCGAGGAGCGGCTCTTGCAGCAGGAGCGCCGGCAGGCGCTCGAGTGCGCGCTGACCGCGCTGCCGCAGCGGGACCGGCTGCTCTTTTACCGCAAATATTACTACCGCCAGTCCACCGCGCAGATCGCCGCGGAGCTGGGAACGACGGAGCGCGCTGTGGAGGGGCGGCTCTACCGGATCAAGAAAGCATTGCGCAAAGCGCTGGGAGGTGACGACGCATGAACGACCGCGAATTTGACGCTCTGCTCGAGTCCGCCGCGCCCGAGCTTCCGCCCGACGACGTCGCGCGGGACGTCACGCCGTGGCGCCGTGCGATCGGCCGCATTCTCGGCGGCAGCGCTCTGTGCGCCATCACGCTCAACTTTTTCTGCCTGAACTATCTGCTGCCGACCATCGGCGTGATCTTACAACTGCTCGGCTTCCGTCCGCTGCGGCGGGAGAACTGCTGGTTCCGCGCGTGCTGGCTGCTCGCCGTGCTGCGCGCGGCGCTGTTCCTGCCCTGCATCGTCCTCAACGCCACGATCTATTCCAACGCCGTATACGCCTCCTCCGTAGGGACGGTGCTGACCTATGGCGCGGTCGCGGCACAGCTTCTGCTCTTCTTCTGCTTCTGGCGCGCGCTGCGCGCCATGCAGCAAAAGGCGGGAACGGAGATCCGCGCCGGCTCCGCCGCGGCGCTGCTCATCTGGTACGCGGCGGTCCTCGCGCTGGCCTATGTCCAGTACAGCGGCCTGCTGCTCAGTCTTGCGATGCTCGGCTGCTATATCCTCATTCTGTGCAGCCTCTATCGTCTCTCCCGCGCGATGGAGGAGAGCGGCTACGCGCTCACGCCCGCGCCGGTGCGTCTCCCGGATGAAGCGTTGGTCAAGGTCATCGCGGCGCTGCTCGCCGTCGGCATCGCCTGCGGCTATCTCTTCTTCGGCAGCTATCGCATGGACTGGCAGCCGGAGAGCGGCAGTCTCAGCGCCGAAGCCGTGGAGATTCGCGCGCAGCTGCTTGCCCTCGGCTATCCCGAGGACGCGCTGAACGACCTCAGCGAGGACGACCTGCTCGCCTGCCGCGGCGCACAGGACCTCATCCGGCAAGAGTACGATGTGCCGGGGAACCTCGGGCACGAGGAGCGCACTGTCATCGGCAGTACAACGCACATCCAAACCGTCTACGACCAAAAGGAGCTGCACCTGACCGACGTGGCCGTACAGCTTCCCGGAGAGCCGGAGCGCTGGGCTGTCTTCCACCACTTCCGCTGGTCGGACGATACCGTCTTTTACGGCACGGAGTGCCTGCTGGTCCGTCCCGCTTACAACAGCCCCTACTGGCCGGTGTCCGGCTATGTTCTGCGTGAACCGACGGGCCGTCTGCTTTATGACGCGGACGGCGTCGCCTGCACCGCGCCCTACCGGTCCCTCACGCAGGAAGCCTATGGCCGGACCTCCTTCTTCGGCGACACGCAGCACTTCTCGGACGTCTTTGCCGCCTTCTCCCTGCCCGCGCGCGGCGAGAACCGCCGCGGCTATCTCACCTACAGCATCGAGGTCGCCGACGGCGACTGGACGGCGGACTCGTGGGTGTTCTATGCCCACCAGCACAGCCCGCTCCAGTATCCCGTGCAGACAGCCAAAGACCTGCTGCGCATCAGCGCCGCCGGGAGCCGCGGCGCGTTCGTCATCGAACGCAGCAACCTGATGTTCTCCCGCAATAAGGACGGCAGCCTCTATCAATACGGCATCAATCGGGCGGACTGAGCGCGAAAAGCGTTGCTTTTTCCCGCAGCCGTGGTATACTGGGGAGCGAAAAAGAAACCGGCAAGGAAGGACGTCCCCATGCAGAAATTCGACCATGTGCTGCTCGCCAGCGACTTTGACAACACGCTCGTCTACACCCAGTCTGCGCTCGACAACGGCACCGACATCCCGCCCATGTGCCCGCGCAACCGCGAGGCGCTGGACTACTTCATCCAAAACGGCGGCCTGTTCGCCATCTCCACCGGCCGCGCGCTGCCCGCGTTCACGGACTACGCCAAGGACGTGCCGATGAGCGCGCCGAGCGTCATCGCCAACGGCGCGGCGATCTACGATTTCCGCACGAACGAATACCTCTGCACCGCCTTTCTCGGCAAAGCCGTCTACGACCACATGGCCGAGGTGCTCGCGCGGTTCCCGACGCTCGCCTTCGAGGTCTACCACGACGACCGCCGCATCCACACGATGAATCCCAACCGCTACGTCCGCAATCACGAGCATCTGACCCGCTCGCCCGTGCAGGTGGTGGAGCGCTTCGCCGACATTGACCTGCCCATCATCAAGATCCTTTTTGAAGAGGACTTTCCGGTGCTCGATGCCGTGCGGACCTTTATCCTCTCGCGCCCCTGGGGCCGCGAGTACGAGCTCATCTACTCCAACGAGCACCTGCTCGAGTTGACCGCCTCCGGCGCGACCAAGGGCGGCATGATCCTGCGGCTCGCGTCGCTCCTCGGCGTGGCGCGCAAGGACATCTACTGCATCGGCGATCACAAAAACGATATTCCGATGCTGGAGGTCTCCGCCGTGCCCTTCGCGCCCGCGAACGCCATTCCCGCCGTGCACGAATCCGGCGCGCGCATCGTCTCGCATTGCAGCGACGGCGCGGTGGCTGACGTGGTGGAGTATCTGGATAAGATCTATTGATAGATTTTCAAAGGGGGCTATTCTTACCGTAAGAATAGCCCCCTTTTGAACCCCCAAGAAGCGCAAGGGCTGCGCCCTTGACCTGCCATTGCAGGTTTTCTTCTATTTTGAAGCTGCACGCGCTGCGTGAAGGAGTGCGTTCGGTTTCTTTTTATCGGCTTTCGATCTGGTCTGCGTCTATGTCCGCTCAGCCGCTGCTGCAGCGAAAGGCAAAGTCAAAACGATGCGCAAAAAAGAAAAGCTGTCCGTCGGACAGCTTTTCTTTTTTATTAGGTAGAGGTTATTCCGCTTCCTGCATGGCCTTCGCGGCGGCGACGGCCTTCTCCTGCGCGTCGGCAGAGCACTGCTCGTAGCGCACGAAGTGCATGGTGAAGGAGCCGCGGGACTGGGTCATGGAGCGCAGGTCGATGGCGTAGCTCATGAGCTCGGCCTCGGGGCACTCGGCCTCGATGATCTGCTCACCGTCGCCGGTCGGGGTCATGCCCATGACGCGGCCGCGGCGCTTGTTGAGGTCGCCGAGGATATCGCCCATGTACTGATCGGGCACGGTGACCTTCAGCTCGCAGACGGGCTCGAGCAGAACGGGGGACGCCTCGGGCATCGCGGCCTTGTAGGCAAGGTTCGCAGCGGTCTTGAACGCGATCTCGGAGGAGTCCACGGGGTGGTAAGAGCCATCCACCAGGGTGGCCTTCAGGAACACCACGGGATAGCCGGCCAGCACGCCGTGCAGGCAGCTCTCGCGCAGGCCCTTTTCCACGGCGGGGAAGTAGTTCTTGGGCACAGAGCCGCCGAACACGTTCTCCTCGAAGATCATATCCTCCTGCTCGGTCTGGGGCTCGAAGCGGACCCAGACGTCGCCGAACTGGCCGCTGCCGCCGGTCTGCTTCTTATGACGGCCCTGCTTCTGCACGGTCTTGCGAATCTTTTCACGGTAGGGCACACGCGGGGTGTCGAGCTCGGCGTCCACGCCGAAGCGGGTCTTGAGCTTGCTCACGAGCACGTCGATCTGAATGTCGCCCGCGCCGGAGATGACGGTCTGATGGGTCTCGGCGTTGTTGACGACGGTAAAGGTCGGGTCCTCCTCGTTCAGACGGTTGAGGCCGGTGCCGAGCTTTTCCTCCTGGCCGCGGGTCTTGGGCGCGATGGCGCGGGAGTAGCAGGGCTCGGCGTAGGGCATACCCGCTAGCTTGACGATGCTCTTCGGGTCGCAGAGGGTGTCGCCGGTCTTGACGCGGTCCATCTTGGCGATGGCGCCGATGTCGCCGCAGCAGATCTCCTTGACCTCCTCGTTCTTCTTGCCCTTGAGGGTGTAGAGACGGCCGAGCTTTTCGGTGTTGCCGGTGGTGGTGTCGTAGAGGGACATATCGCCGGTGATCTTGCCGCGGACGACCTTGACCAGAGAGAACTTGCCGTACTGGTCGGAAACGGTCTTGAAGACGATGGCGGCGGTGGCGCCGTTTTCGTCATGGGCGACCTCGACGGCGTTGCCGTCGTCGTCCTGCGCGGCCTCGGCGGGCATATCGGTGGCGACGGGAACGAGATCGAGCACGGTCTGCATCAGCATATCGACGCCGAGACCGGAGATGGCGCTGCCGCAGAGCACGGGAGCGACGCTGCCGTCGCGCACGCCGAGCTTGAGGCCCTTGGCGATCTCCTCGGCAGAAAGCTCCATCGTCTCGAAGAACTTTTCCATCAGCTCCTCATCGGCGCCGGCGGCGGCTTCCATCAGCTCGGCGCGCAGGGCCTCGACCTCGTCGGCGATGTCGGCGGGAATGGCGCACTCGGCCGCCTTGCCGCCCTTGACCTCATAGGCCTTGTTGTGCAGCAGGTCGACGATGCCGGTGACCTTCTTGCTGCCGTCGATGATGGGAGCGACGATGGGCGCGACGGCGGTGCCGAACTTGCCCTTGAGGGCGTCGAAGCAGGCGTTGTAGTCGCTGTTCTCCTCGTCGGTGCGGTTGATGAAGATCATGCGGGGCTTATTGCCGAGCATCTTCCAGGCGCGCTCCGCGCCGACGCTCAGGCCGTCCTTCGCGCCGCAGACCAGCACGGCGCACTCAGCCGCGCGGATGCCGGAGAGGACCTCGCCGGCGAAGTCAAAGTTGCCCGGAGTGTCGAGCACGTTGATCTTCACGTTCTTGTACTTCACAGGAGCGACGGCGAGGGAGATGGAGATGCTTCTCTTGATCTCCTCCGCGTCGTAGTCGCAGGTGGTGTTGCCGTCGGTGACCTTGCCGAAGCGGTCGGTGCCGCCGGTCATGAACAGCATACTCTCAGCGAGGGTGGTCTTGCCGCTTCCGCCGTGGCCGAGCAGCACGATGTTGCGAATGTCTTTTGCACTCATAGGGGTTCATATCTCCTTCCAGATCGTAATTCCCTTGTGGGAAGTCACTTCAACAGCTCAATTATATAATATTCTTTCCGTCAATACAACTATTGTAATTTTAGAAGTTTGATAGCTATTTTTGCTAAAAATGCTCAATAACGGTCCGCCCAGAAGCCCTCGATGAGCGCCGCGAGCGCCCAGAGGAGCAGATAGAGCAGCATCGAGACCGGTGTGAGCGCGCTGTACGCGCCGACAAAGGTGAGGTAAAACGCCAGCAGCGCGGACACGGCGCTGCTCCCGAGCGAGAGCACGGCGGCCATGCGCACGGCGTGGACCAGACGCTTGCTGCCGACGGCGATCTCGGCGTAGGGCATCAATCCCTCGCGGTAGAGCAGCGCGTAAGGATGCTCACCGTCCTTCTCCGAGAGCGCGAGGCGCGTGGAGACGGTGGGATAGACCGCGCGGGCATCGGTGCCGAACTTGCGCTTCAAGAGCGCGGGGGTGATGCTGCCGTCGCGCACGGCGAGCACAGGCGTGATGCGGCTGCGCTTGAGCGCGTGGAGCGCCCAGTCCACATTTTCCGCCGCCGTGTATTTGACGGCAAAGACGGCGATGAGCGCGCCGTCCACGGCGAGAAACGCGCCGGTCTTGAGGCTCAGGCCGCCGGGCATCGTGACGTGCATCTTGCGGCAGAAGGCGGCGGTGCCGAAGAGCACCGTTTCGCCGTGGATGAGGCCGGAGACGCCGCCCTCCTCATAAAAGCTCAAGTCGTCGAGCGGCTCGAGCCTCCCGCCCTCACCCTCCAAAAGCGTGTCGAACAGGCGGCTCAGACCGCTTTGCGAGGCGTGCGCCATCGTGGCGGCGTAGGAGATGACCTTGCCGCTCTCCTCGCCGTAGATCTTCAGCCCGTTCAAGCTGACCGTTCCGGGCGGAAAGAGGTCGGTATCGGTGAGAATGACGCAGTTGCTGCGACGCAGGCGGTCCGCGCCGACATAGCCCGCCAGCGCGCTGCCGGACTTGACGAAGCGCTTCGTCAGCCGGCGCAGCGGCAGAGAACAGCACAGCGGAAAGGCGAGCATATTGACCGCCGTGAGCAGCACGCCCCAGTTCCAGAGGAACAGCAGCCGCTCCCCGCGCCGCAGCGTGGAGAGCACGGCGAATACAAGCGAGGCGGCGAGCAGCACGGGCAGCAGCACGCTCTGCCAGTGCGAGGCGGCGTCCTCCCGCTGCGCGCAGCGGGAAAAGCCCTGCGCGCTGCCGCGGCGCTTGGCGGCTCCGCCCGCGGTGACGGTGACGAGATAGTCCGGCTCGCCGACCGCGGCGACGCGGAAAGTATCGTACATCGCCCCGAAGAGCAGAGCGCGCCCGAGCAGAGCGCAGCTCATGCCGAGCATGGCGACGGCGTGAAACGGGTCCGCGAGCGCGGCGCGCGCGGGCAGGAAAAAGTCGAGCGCCGTGTCCGCCAGCGTGACGGCGCAGGCGAGCGAGGAGAGCAGCTCATAGGTGACCGTCCTCGCGCGGAGCTGCTCGAAGGCGTAAACGAACACATCGCGTCCGAGGACGCAGACGAGAAGCTCGGCAATAAAGAACGGCAGGCAGCTGAGCAGCCTTTCCTCGGCGAACAGCGCGGGCATGACGCCGAAGTGGTCGAGCAGCAGTGCGAGCCACGAGAGCGCGGTGACGAGCAGCGCGGCCCGTGCGCTGCGCAGGCCCGTGCGCGCGTCGTCGCGGTAGCCGGCGGCCAGCTCGCCCGCGTCCGGCTCGGGGGTGTCGTCCCGCTCGCCGAAATCCTCGGTGAAGAAGTCCTCGGGCTCGTCCGGCTCCTCGGGCGGCGGCTCCTCCCCGGGCTCGTCGGAATAAAGCTGCTCGGTGTCGCGCAGCCTTCTGCGCGAGAAAAGCCTGCGGCGCTTCGGCTGCAGAAGCTCGACCGGCTCCCCCGCTTCCCCCTCGTCGAGCACGGACTGCACGGTGCTCTCGAGCACCTCCTGCAGGCTCACGGTGTCCTGTGCGGGCGCGGCGGACGGTGAATCGTCCGGCGGCGCGGACGGCTGCGGCTCCGGCGGCTCTGCGGCGGGCGCGGCGGTTTTCCCGATCCGCACGGCAGGCCGCGGCTCGGGCAGCCCGACGTCCTCCGACTCCGAGGCGGCTTCGGCACCGTCCTCCCGGGAGCCGAACTCCGCTAAGATGCTCTCGAGCGTCAGGTCCGCGTCGTCCGACGCGCTGCGGGCCGCGCCGCGCAGCAAAAGCTCGGACTCGGCGAGCGTTTGTTCAAATTCTTGATCCTTTTTGTGATCCATGGAAGACCTCGTGAATGGCGGCGCACGTCAGCCAAGGCGCTGACGCACGGCCTCGTAGAGCAGAATGGCGGCGGCGGCGGAAGCGTTGAGCGAGGAGATGCGGCCCTTCATCGGGATGCTGACGAGAAAGTCGCAGCCCTCGCGCACGAGCCGGCCCATGCCGTCGCCCTCGCTGCCGATGACGATGGCGGCGGGGCCCTTGAGGTCGGCCTCGTACAGGCTCGTGGTGCCCTCGGCGGCGGTGCCGAAGATCCACACGCCCTGCTGCTGCAGCTCCTTCAAAAGCGCCGGAATGTTCGGCACGCGCGCGACGGGCAGATAGCTCACCGCGCCCGCGCTCGTCTTGCCGACGATGCTCGTTAGGCCCGCGCTGCGGCGCTTGGGGATGATGACGCCGTGCGCGCCCGCGCACTCCGCCGTGCGGATGATGGCGCCGAGGTTGTGCGGGTCACTGATCTCGTCACACACCACGAGCAAAGGGGCCTCCCCACGCTCGCGGGCGGCGGAGAGAATATCCTCCACGCTCGCGTACTCGCGCACGGCGGCGAGGGCAATGACGCCCTGATGCGCCTTCGTCGCGCTCATGTAGTCGAGCTTGCGGCGGTCGGCCTCGACCACCACCACGCCCGCCGCGCGGGCGGTGGAGGCGATGTGGCCGAGCGTTTTGTCCGTCTCGCCGCGGGCGATGAAAATTTTATCAATGGGCGTGCCGGCGCGCAGCGCCTCGGTCACGGCGTTGCGCCCCTCGATGAGGCCGTCCGCCTCGGCGTCGCGCTCGCGCATGGGGACTTTTTCCTCCGCTCTGCGCTCGCGCGGGAAGCGCTTTTCCGCGCGCTCGTCCGCGACGCGCGGTCCGCGCTTTTCTTCGTATTCCTTCGACATAAACCGATCCTCCCGGTCAAAATTCGTATACATAACACACTATAGCACAACAGGCGGATAAGATAAAGGGGGAAGCGGACAAAAATTCACCGAAAATTCATACCGCGGCGCTTGTGAAACGAGGAGGGGTATGCTAAAATATCATATAACTTGGCAAGCTGTCGCCTGCGCCCGCACAGGGCCGCCGGCGGAAAGGAACGCAGATACATGGATCAGAACGACAAGAATAAAAGCAACAAGAACAACGACCGCCGCAGGGGCGTGCTGTCGCTGCTCATCTGGGCGCTGGTGCTGACCATCGGCTTCAACTATCTCCTCTCGGCGATGGACACGAAGAAGCTAGCGGAGAGCACCTGCGAGATCCGCTATGACGAATTTCTCGACCTTGTCCGCGACGGCAAGGTCAAGGAGGTCGAGATCGCGGACCGCACGCTCAACATCACGCCCGTGGACGGCTTCACCTACACCGACGCGGACGGCAAGACCTACACGGGAGACTACCAGCTCTTCACCACGCAGATCAACGACCCCGAGCTGCGGTCGTTCCTGGATGAAAACGACGTGGAGTTCGGCAAACCCTACAAGGCGGAGACCTCGTATCTCGAGATCATCATGCTCAACTACGTCCTGCCCACGGCGCTGATGGTCGGCGCGTTCATCCTGATGATACGGTTCATCAGCAAAAAGACCGGGGGCGGCGGCTTCGGCGGCCTCGGCAGCGTCGGCAAGTCCAACGCGAAGGTCTATATGGAAAAATCCACCGGCGTCACCTTTGCCGACGTCGCCGGTCAGGACGAGGCGAAGGAATCCCTCGTCGAGATCATCGACTTCCTGCACAATCCTCAGAAGTATACCGACATCGGCGCGAAGCTGCCGCGCGGCGCGCTGCTCGTCGGCCCTCCGGGCACGGGCAAAACGCTGCTCGCCAAGGCGGTCGCGGGTGAAGCGAACGTGCCGTTCTTCTCCATCTCCGGCTCCGGCTTTGTGGAGATGTTCGTGGGCGTCGGCGCGAGCCGTGTGCGCGACCTCTTTGCCGAGGCCTCGAAGGTAGCGCCCTGCATCATCTTCATCGACGAGATCGACGCCATCGGCAAGACGCGCGACACGCGCTTCGGCGGCAACGACGAGCGCGAGCAGACGCTCAACCAGCTGCTCGCCGAGATGGACGGCTTCGACCCCGGCAAGGGCATCATCGTTCTCGCCGCCACCAACCGTCCCGAGGTGCTCGACCAGGCGCTGCTGCGCCCGGGCCGCTTCGACCGCCGCATCACCATCGACCGTCCGAACCTCGCGGGCCGCATCGCCACGCTCGAGGTCCACACCCGCAACATCAAGCTCGGCGAGGACGTCGACCTCAAGAAGGTCGCGCTCGCGACCGCCGGCTGCGTCGGCGCGGACCTTGCCAACATCGTCAACGAGGCGGCGCTGCGCGCCGTGCGCAAGGGCCGCAAGCTCGTCACGCAGGAGGATATGCTCGCCGCGTTCGAGTTCGTCATCGCGGGCAGCGAGAAGAAGAACAGCGTGCTCACCGAGTTTGAAAAGAAGCTCGTCGCCTATCACGAGGTCGGCCACGCCATGGTCGCCTACAAGCAGAAGAACGCCGAGCCCGTGCAGAAGATCACCATCGTGCCCCACACCGAGGGCAGCCTCGGCTACACGCTCCTCATGCCCGAGGAGGACAAGACCAACCTGCGCACCCGCGACGAGCTGATGGCGAAGATCGCCGTCTCCATGGGCGGCCGCGCCGCCGAGCAGGTCGTGATGCACACGATGACCAACGGCGCCTCGCAGGACATTCAGGAGGCCACGAACATCGCCCGCAACATGGTCGCCATGTACGGCATGAGCGACGAGTTCGGCATGATGGCGCTCGGCTCCGTCCGCAGCCAGTACCTTGACGGCGGCTACGGTCTCGACTGCGCGCAGGAGACCGCCGCCGTGATGGATAAGGCTGTCAAGGAAATTCTGGAGAAGTGCTATGCCGACGCGGTGAAGGTCATCGAGGAGAATATCGACGATATGCACAAGGTCGTCGCCTATCTTTTGGAGAAGGAGACGATCACCGGCGGCGAGATGGTCGCCATCCTCGAGGGCCGCGATCCCGCGACGGTGGAGGACGCCTACGCCTCCACGCGCAGGAGCGACAGCGGTTTCCGTCCCTCCGTGCCGAGCACCATCGAAGCGCCCGCACGTCACATCTCCATGACGAGCGAGAAGATCGAGATGCCGCCGCTGGACGGCGAAGCGCCGAACGAGTCCGACGCATCCGACGCGGAAAAGCCCGCGGAGGAAGCCCCCGCGCAGGACGCTCCCGCCGGTGACGGCGCGGAGACGCCAGACCACGAATAAACCGAAAGCGCCGCCCGCAGGCGGCGCTTTTCCGTAAGGAGGAGTCCCATGAGACAACAAACGAGGGAGCTGGCGCTCGCGAGCGTGCTCGGCGCGCTCGCGGTGCTGTTCCTGTTCCTCGGCGGCGTGCTGCCGCTGGCGCTCTACGCCTGTCCCCTGCTCGCGTCGGCCTGTCTGCTGCCCGTGCGTGAGGAGTGCCACAGGAGCTATCAATGGTGCTGCTTTTTTGCCGCGGCACTGCTGGGACTGCTGCTGGGGCCGGACAAGGAATCCGTGCTGCTCTTCTGCTTTTTGGGCTATTACCCGCTCGTGCAGCCGAGACTCGACGTGGTCGGCAGCCGCGCGCTGCGCTTTCTCACGAAGCTCGGGCTGTACGTCCTCGCCGTCGGCGCGATGTACGCGCTGCTCGTCTTTGTGTTCCGGCTCGACGCGGTGACAGCGGAGCTGGCGGCGACCGCCCCGTGGCTTATCGCGGCGACCTTTGCGCTCGGCGCGGTGCTGCTCTTCCTCTACGACGAGCTGCTGCGCCGCTTCGCGCGGCTGTACCGCAGAAAAAAACAGAAATAGAATCAGAGAAGGACGCCCAGAGGGGCGTCCTTCTTCTTATTATTAAGTATTATCCTTCGGCTGCACCCTCGCGCTGAGGTAGGCCGCGAGCGCGCCGAGGGCGGCGGCCAGCAGGCAGGTCAGCACGTCGCGCACGCCGTCATAGTGCAGGGGGATGATGACGACCGTCGAGGCCAGCACGATGCCGAACACGGCGTGGTAGAAAAGCGGGTAATGCGCCCGGAAGCACCAGTTCACCACGCGCGCGAGCGTCAGCACGATGAGCGCCATGCCGAGCAGCCACGGCAGGATCACCGCCATGTCAAGCCTTGCGAAGCCCTCCGCCATCGGCGTGAACAGCCCGACCGCCATCAGGATGGAGGAGGACGTCATGCCCGGCACGATCAGGCTCAGACCCCAGAGCAGGCCGCAGAAGAGAAAACCGAAAAAGTTTGCCTGCATCGTGTAGAACGCGCCATACTGCGCGTAGAGCAAAATGGCGGAGAGGGCAAGAAAGCTGACCGCGCAGGAAAGGTACGCGCCGCGTCCACGCCCCTGCGCGCCCGCCTCGCCCCACAGGCTCGGAAGCGTGCCGAGGATCAGGCCGATGAACAGGCAGGTCGCGAGCTTTTCCGAGCGGTCAAACAGCACGAGGATCAGCCCGCCGCCGCACAGAAAGCCGAGGATCGCGCCGGCGCCGACCGGCAGCAGGAGGGCAAGGTGTCGGCGCAGCCCGTCGAGCGGGTGCGCGAGCACCTCCATCACCGGACGGTAGATACCGAAGATGACCGACAGCACGCCGCCGGAAATGCCCGGCAGGATGCCGCCCGCGCCGATGATGAAGCCCTGCACCAGCCGCAGCAGGACCGTCTTGATGGAGAAGCCCATTTTAATAGCCTCTCTTGCGGTCGACCAGGTGCGCGAGCGGACGGCCCGCAGCATAGTTTTCCAGATCGTCGCAGAACATCTGCACGCTCTTGTCGCAGGTGTAGCCGAGCGTCATGTTGCCCGCGACGTGCGGCGTGAGCAGCAGATTTTTCGCGCGGCGCAGCGGATGGTCGGCGGGCAGCGGCTCGGGCACGACCACGTCGAGCGCTGCGCCGGCGAGCCGTCCGGCGTTGAGCGCGTCGCAGAGCGCCTCCTGGTCGATGGCGGTGCCTCGGCCGACGTTCACGACGAAGGCATTGTCGGGCAGCAGCGCGATGCGCTCGCGCGAGAGGATGCCCACGGTCTCCGCCGTGGAGGGCAGCGCCATGACAAGAAGATCCGTTTCCGGCAGGACGCTGTCCAGCTCCGCGATGGCATGGATGGAGGTAAACGCCGGGTCGGAGGGCCTGACTGTGCGGCGCACGCCGGTGATGCACGCGGGATGGAACGCCTGCGCGCGGCGGGCAAACTCCGTGCCGATGTCGCCCGTGCCGAGCACGGTGATGCGCGCGCCGTGCAGCGAGCGGATGCCGCCGGGGAGAGTTTCCCAGCCGCCCGCACGGATGATCTCGGTATATTCCATCTGGCGGCGCAGCAGCATCAGGCAGACCATGATGAGATGCTCGGAGATGGTGGTGCCGTAGGCGCCGGAGGAGTTGGTGAGCCGGCAGTCGGAATTCTGATACAGGCTCTCGTCGCAGAAGCGGTCCACGCCCGCCCAGCAGCAGCAATACCACTTGAGGCTCTTCGCGCTGCGGATGACCTTCTGCGAGCAGTGCCCGTAGAGGATCTCGCAGTCGTCTACCCTGCCGACCGCCGCGGCGGATGAGGGGAAGTATTCGATCTCATAGCCGTATCTGTCTGCCGCCTCGTTGAGCTGACGCTCGTATTTGTCGTTGAGAAAGTCGATAATGACGCCGATCTTTTTAGCCATGCTGAGTGATCTCCTTTATAATTTGTTCCGCGCAGCGCATCCCGTCCGCCGCCGCAGAGAGAATGCCGCCGGCATAGCCGGCGCCCTCGCCGCAGGGATAGAGCCCGCGCAGAGCGGTTTGATAGGTATCGTCGCGCACGATGCGCACGGGGGAGCTGGAGCGCGTCTCCACCGCGGTGAGCACCGCGTCGGGCGCGGCGAAGCCGCGCAGCTTTTTCTCCAGCAGCGGCAGCGCCTCCTCCAGCGCCTCGCAGACGAAATCCGGCAGACACTCGTGCAGGTCGCACCAGCGCACGGCGGGGCGGTAGGTCGGCTTGACTCTCCCCGGTCCGATCGACGGGCGGTGCGCGAGGAAATCGCCGACCGTCTGCGCGGGAGCGGCGTAGCCCCCGCCGCCGAGGGCGTAGGCGGCCTCCTCCAGCCGACGCTGAAAGGCGACGCCCGCGAGCACATCCGTGCCGCCGAAGTCCTCCGGCGTAACGGAGACGAGCAGCCCGCCGTTGATGTTTTCGCCGTCGCGCGCCAGCTCACTCATACCGTTCGTGACCACGCGGCCCGCTTCGCTTGCCGCGGCGACGACCTGTCCGCCGGGGCAGACGCAGAACGAGAACACGCCGCGTCCCGCCGCCGTGTGGGCCGAGAGCTTATACGAGGTCGGCGGCAGCGCGGGGTGGCCCGCGTACTGCTTATACTGCTGCGCGTCCATGTCGCTCTGGCGGTGCTCGATGCGCACGCCCACGGCAAAGGGCTTCGGCTCCATCGGGATGCCCGCGCCGCGCAGCATGGCGAAGGTGTCGCGCGCACTGTGACCGACCGCGAGCACCGCGTGCTGCGCGGGGAGCGTGTACGTTCCGTCGGGAGACGTGACCCGCAGCGCGGCGAGCCGTCCGTCCCTCCGCTCCAGTCCGGTGACCTGATGAGCGAAGCGCACCTCCGCGCCGAGGGAAAGCAGCTCCTGCCGCAGATTCTGCAAAACGGTGTAGAGCCGGTCGGTGCCGATGTGCGGCTTGGCGTCGATGAGGATATCCTCGCTCGCGCCGAACGCGGCGAACTCCTCTAAAATGCAGCGGTGGCGGACGTCCTTCGTGCCGGTGTTGAGCTTGCCGTCGGAAAACGTGCCCGCGCCGCCCTCGCCGAACTGGACGTTCGAGCGCTCGTTCAGCTCGCCCGTTGCCCAGAAGCGCTCGACGTCGCGCCGCCTCCGCTCAACGCATTCGCCGCGCTCGAGCAGGATGGGCCGCGCGCCGCAGCGGGCGAGCACCAGCGCCGCGAACAGTCCCGCAGGGCCCGCGCCGATCACGACGGGGCGCACGGCGGGAGCGGCAATCATCGGCGGCAGCTCGTAAAAGACGGGCGCGTAGACGCTGACGCTTTTGTTCCTCGCGCGGCGCAGCACCCTTTCCTCGTTCTCGAGCGCGGCGGAAACCGTATAAATAAACGTCACACCGTCGCGCGCGTCGATGCTGCGGCGGAGAATGTGCAGCGCAGGAAGAGGCGTTTTGATGCGCAGCGCCGCCGCGGCGCGTTCGTATAATAATGCCTCGCTCTCGCCCGGGGCGAGCTTCAGCCCTTCGATCTTCAGCATGGCGGCGCTCCTTTCGTATCGGGAAATCGGCTTTATTGTAGTATATCCGAATGTCCCGCGCAAGCTATTTTTTCCAATTCGGCCATTCTTCAGAATTTCTTTATCGACTATTCAAAAAAAGTTCAAAAAAATTCGTTCCAGCTTCACGAAATGGACATAAACAAGGCTTATTATCAGTAGCATCCAAGGAAAAGCAAACGCTTCACGGCAAGGAGGCTTATTTATGTATTACGAAGACGAAAACAACCTGTACCACTACAGCTACCGCAAGGGCGACAAGGCGGAGAATGTCCGCGACGTGGACTACACCGAGGTGCCGGACACCGCGGCAAAGGCAGACCCCTGGGAGGAAAAGAAGCCGAAGAAGAATCGGCTGGGACTGAAGCTCGCCGCGCTGGCGCTCGCCTGCGCGCTCATCGGCGGCGCGGCGGGCGCGGGCATCACGCACCATGCCATTACCTCCGCGCACGGCTCGACGCAGATCGAGGTCTCCGACCGTCAGGTCGCCGAGGTCCGGCAGGTCAAGGTGGACGGCAAGCAGCAGCTCACCATGCCGGAGGTCTACGCCGCCAACGTCAACAGCGTTGTGAGCATCAACGTGTCCACCACGACGAACGTCTTCGGCCGCACGACCGAGGCCGCGGCCAGCGGCAGCGGCTTCTTCCTCACGAAGGACGGTTACATCCTCACGAACTACCACGTCATCGACGGCGCGACGAGCGTCAAGGTGACGACCTATGACGGCGCGACCTACGATGCCGCCATCGTCGGCGGCGACGAGGACTACGATATCGCCGTCATCAAGGTCGAGGGTAGCGACTTCCAGCCCGTTCTGCTCGGCGATTCCGGCAAGCTCCAGATCGGCGAGGCGGTCGCCGCGGTCGGCAACCCGCTCGGCGAGCTGACCTTCTCCATGTCGCAGGGCATCGTCTCCTGCGTGAACCGCGCCATCAATGTGGACGGCACGCCGTTCAACATGATCCAGGTCGACTGCTCCATCAACCCCGGCAACTCCGGCGGCCCGCTGTTCAACAGCTACGGTGAGGTCGTGGGCATCGTGTCCGCGAAGTATTCGAGCTATTCCAACACCACCGTCGAGGGCATAGGCTTTGCCATCCCCATCAACGACGTCATTTCCATGGTCGAGGACATTATGACCAACGGCTATGTGACCAACAAGCCCTATCTGGGCATCTCCGCCGGCACGCTGACGGCCACCATGGCGCAGCAGTACCGTTACAGCATCAGCGAGGGCGTGTTCGTTTACTCCGTCGATGAGGGCGGCGCGGCGGACAAGGCGGGGCTGAAGATGGGCGACGTCATCACCAAGATCGGTGACAAGACCATCACGAGCTACGAGGATCTCGTCGCGGCCAAGAAGAGCTACAGCGCGGGCGACACCGCGACCTTCACCATCTACCGCGAGGGACAGACGCAGACCGTTGAGCTGACCTTCGACGCCACCCCGCAGACGCAGGAAACGGCGCAGGACAACAGCCAGCAGCAGCAACAGGGCGGCAATAACGGCGGAAACGGCGGCTATTACTATAACCCGTGGAGCTTCTTCAATGACTTCTTCGGCGGCGGCTACTACGGCGGCAGCAGCTATTCCGCCGACAGCGGCGACGCGGCCTGAGCAAAACAGCATACGCGATACGGAAAGGGCGGCTCATCGGAGCCGTCCTTTTTGCCGCGTTTTGCCGCGCAAAAATAAGGACTTCCGCTTTTGGAAAAACTGTGGTATAATTTTCTTCTATGAAAACACGGTGAGGGAGGGAACGCCCATGCGCATCGGTACGGTGGAAATCAACTCGCAGCTCGCGCTCGCGCCGATGGCGGGCGTGACCGACGCGGCGTTCCGCGAACTGTGCGCGTCCCTCGGCGCGGGACTGACGTGTACGGAGCTCGTGAGCTCGAAGGCACTCTGCTATCAGGATAAAAAGAGCCGCACGCTGCTCGCGCCCTTTCCGGGCGAGCACCCGATGCAGGCGCAGATCTTCGGCAGCGACCCGGTCTGCATGGCCGAGGCCGCGCAGATCGCCATCGAGGCGAGCGGCGCGGACATTCTGGACATCAACATGGGCTGCCCGGTCGGCAAGATCGTCAACAACGGCGACGGCTCGGCGCTGATGCGCGACCCCGAAAAGGCGGCGCGCATCGCCGAGGCGGTGGTCAGGGCGATCAGCGTTCCGGTCACGGTGAAGATGCGCCGCGGCTGGGACAAGGGCAGCGTCAACGCGCCGGAGCTGGCCGTGCTGCTCGAGTCCGTCGGCGTCGCGGGCATCACCGTCCATGGGCGCACCCGCGTGCAGATGTACGGCGGGCAGGCGGACTGGTCGACCATCTGCGAGGTGAAGGAAGCGGTGAACATTCCCGTTATCGCCAACGGCGATGTTTTTACCCCGGAAAATGCGATAAAAGCTCTGAAGCTCACCGGCGCAGACGCGGTGATGATCGGGCGTGGCTGCTTCGGCAATCCGTGGCTCTTTCAGCAGTGCAAAGCCGCGCTCGAGGGCAAGACGATCCCGCCGCTGCCGCCGCTTGCCGAGCGCTGTGACACGCTGGTGCGCCAGATCGAGCGCAGCGCGGAGCTCCGCAATGAAAAGGTCGCGCTGCTCGAGGCACGGCGGCACTACTGCTGGTATCTCAAGGGCGTGAAATACGCCAACTACTATAAAGACCAGATCAACCGCATGGAAACGCTTGAGGATCTTTACCGTGTCACAGCGGGCATCAAGCGCGATCTGAGCGATTGAACACACGGAGCGGACATGAACGAAAGTGAACTGATCCAAGCCGCGCGCGGCGGCGACGAGGCAGCCTTTGAACAGCTCGTCCGGCTGCACGAAAAGAAAATATACAACCTCTGCCTGCGTATGTGCGGCAGCAGCGAGGACGCGGCGGAGGCTGCGCAGGATACCTTCCTCGCCCTCTGGCGGGGACTGGAGGGCTTCCGTGAGGACGCAGCGCTGTCCACTTGGCTCTACCGTCTGGCGAGCAACGCCTGCATTGACCTGCTGCGGCGCAACAAGCGCACGGTGGACGGCGTATCGCTCGACGACGAGGACGTACACCTTGAGGTGCGCGACCGCGCGCCCACGCCGGAGGAGCACGTCGAGGGTCGGGAGACGCAGCGGCGGGTGCGCGAGGGACTTGCCGCCCTGCCGGAGGATTACCGGCGTGTGCTCGTGCTGCGCGAGCTGCACCAGCTCAGCTACGCGGAGATCTGCGAGGTCACGGAGCTGGAGCTGGGCACGGTAAAAAGCCGCATCAACCGCGCGCGGCTGCTGCTGCGAAATTATTTGGCGGCAGACGGGAACTTTTTTGAAAAGCCAGCGTCAAAGGTTACAGAATGTAATCAGACTGTCGGAGGGGAGAGGAACGCAATATGAGGAAATGTGAAGAATTTGCGCCGCTGCTCTCGGCCTTTGTTGACGGAGAGCTGACGGAGGAGGAGCGCGCGGAGGTACTCGCCCATGTGAGCGAGTGTGAGGAATGCAGAAGGCTGCTCGGTGAGCTGACGGCCCTGCACGCCGCCCTCGGCGAGCTGGAGGACGAGGACGTGCCCGAGGGCTTCACGGAGGGCGTGATGGCGGCGGTGCGCGCGGAAAAGGCGGCGGCAAAGCCGCAGGCGAAAAAGCGGAGCGCATGGCGGCGGTGGATGCCGATGGCAGCCTGCGCGGCGATCGTCGCACTCGCGGCGGCGGTAACGATCCCGCAGATGGGTCAGAAGAAGGCAGCGGACAGCGCCGCGCCCGCCGCGCCGGAGAACGCGCAGATGTATGCGGCGGATACCTTCGATGCGACGGCCGGCGCTTCAGCGCCCGACACCGAGGATGAGCCGGCCGAGCAGCGCTGCGAAATGGTGCAGTCCAACTCCTACTATACCGCGCTCGACGGCACGCCGACGGACTCCGGCATGGCCAAGACCGCAGACGGCCAAGAGGCCGAATATTCCTGCGAGACAGTCGCTATCGGCGAGAGCGGCGAGGAGGGCAGCCTGCTTGCCGCGTGGTACGGCCCCGTGGCGCTTGCGCTGTACGGCGTGGGCGCGACGGACTATGTGACGGAAAACGGCGGCGTGAGAGCCGACGACGCGGGAGCCTATTATGTCCCCATCGGCGCGCTGCGCGCGCTGCCGGAGGGCCTTGCCATGACGGACGCGCAGGCGGAAGCGCTCGCGCTCGCTCCTGCGGACGCGGAGTGGGTGATCGTCTGCCCCGATGACGACAGCGAGGTGCCGCAGCCGTGAAGAAGCGTTCGATGTGGCTCTGTCCTTTGGCTATCGCGGCTATCGTCGCGCTGGACCAGTGGGTAAAGTCCTATATCGTGGCTCATTTCGCCGTGGGCGAGAGCGCGGAGTTTGTCCCGCAGCTTCTGCGGCTGCACTATGTGCGCAATTTCGGCGCGGCGTGGTCGAGCTTTTCCGGTGAGCGCTGGCTGCTCATCGGCGTGACGGGCGCGGGGATGCTCGCGCTCGCGTGGCTGCTCGCGCGGATCGTGCGGCACCCGCTCGGCGTGTGGTCGCTGACCGCCGTGATCGGCGGCGGCGTGGGCAATCTCATTGATCGCATCCGCCTCGGCTATGTGGTGGATATGCTCGACTGCGCGTTCATCGAGTTTCCGGTTTTCAACGTCGCGGACTGCTTTGTGGTCTGCGGCACCGCCGCGGCGCTCGTTTACTACATTTGGATCTACCCGAACACCGACGCGAAGAATTGGGAGAAGGACCATGGAACCGATCCTGCTCAGGGCAAGTGAAGAAAGCAAAAATCAAAGGCTCGACGCATTTCTTGCGTCGAGCCTTGACGGCTTGACCCGCTCGCAGGCGACGCGGCTCATTGAGAGCGGCGAGGTCGCGGTGAACGGAAAGGCCGTCAGCAAAAGCTATAAGCTCGCGGGCGGCGAGGCCGTCGCTGTAACGCTGCCCGAACCGGAGCCGGTCGAGGCCGTGCCGCAGGACATTCCGCTCGACGTGGTGTACGAGGACACGGATGTGATCGTGGTCAACAAGCCCAGCGGCATGGTCGTCCATCCCGCGCCGGGGCACCCGGACGGCACGCTCGTCAACGCGCTGCTGTACCATTGCGCGGGAACGCTCTCGGGCATCGGCGGCGCGCTGCGCCCGGGCATCGTCCACCGCATCGACCGCGACACGAGCGGTCTCATCATCGCGGCGAAGAACGACGCGGCGCACCAGTACCTCTCCGCGCAGCTCGCCGACCACACGCTCGCGCGCACCTACGAGTGCATCGTTGTGGGCAAGCTGCGCGAGGACCGCGGCACGGTGGATGCGCCCATCGCGCGCCACCCGACCGACCGCAAGCGCATGGCGGTGGTCGCCGGCGGACGCGAGGCGGTCACGCATTGGGAGGTCATTGCCCGCTATCCGGGCTATACCCACGTCCGCTGCCGGCTCGAAACGGGGCGCACACACCAGATCCGCGTCCACATGGCCTACATCGGGCATCCCATTCTCGGCGATACGGTGTACGGCGCAAAAAAGGAGGTCCCCGGCCTGACGGGGCAATGCCTGCACGCGGCCGGCCTGCGCTTTCTCCATCCGCGCACGCACGAGGTCGTGGAGCTTTCCTGTCCTCTGCCGGAGGAATTTACGAGGATGCTGCAAAAAATCGGGAAATAAATTGCACGCGATACGGCACCAAACACGGGGAGCGTTCTCTATGGCAGAGAACGCTCCCCTTTGCTGTTATTTGCACAAATACGAGAACCAGCCCTCGCTCTCGCGAGCCTCCATGATCGCCCAGCCCGCAAGACGCAGTGCGTCCGCGACCTCGACCGCGCGGTCGTCGATGATGCCGGAGCAGAGGAACAGCCCGCCCTTTTTCAGCAGCGGCCGCACCTGCGGCGCAAGCGCGAGGATGACGTCTGCCACGATGTTCGCCACGACGATGTCATAGTCCCCGCCGAACTCGCGCGCGAGCCTTTTGTCGCTGAGCACGTCGCCCGCGCGGACGGTGTAGTGCTCCCGTCCGATGCCGTTGAGCGCGGCATTCTCGTAGGCGACGCCCACGCACTTGTCGTCGATGTCACAGGCGAAGGCGTCCTCCGCGCCCAGCAGCAGCGCCGCGATGGAGAGGATGCCGCTGCCGCAGCCGAGATCGAGCACCTTTTCGCCGCCGTGGATGTGCTTCTCCAGCGTCTGAAGGCACAGCCGCGTGGTCGCGTGGCTGCCCGTGCCGAAGGTCAGCCCGGGATTCAGGATGAGCTTCACGCGCTCCGTCGGCTTCGCCTGCTCCCACTCGGGAATGACCAGCAGGCGCTCGCCGATCTCCATGGGCTTATAGAACTGCTTCCAGTTGTTCTCCCAGTCGGCGTCCTCCACGTTTTCCATCGTGAGGAGCAGCGGCGCGTACTCGGGATGCTGCTTCTTGAGCGCCGAGAGCGCGATGCGCACCTGCGTCAGTGTGGAAAAGCCGGTCTCGCTCTCCTCGAGGTAGAAGGTCACGCGGCATTTGCCGTGCTTCTCCGCCAGCAGCTCGTCGTCCACATAGTCCCAATACTGGTGGTTGTTTTCGAGAAAATCCTTAAAGTCCGCCTCGTCGTCGATGACGAGGCCCTCGACGCCCTGCTCGCGCAGCAGCTCGCTGACCGGCTCCAGACCGGCGCGGGCGGTGTCGATGTGCAGCTCCAGCCATTTCATCGCTGCGTCCCCACGAAGAACAGGCCCAGCGTGCCGCAGCCGGTGTGCGCACCGATCACGGGGCCGATGAAGTCCGCGCGGACGTCCGTCACGCCGAAGCGCTCCTCCAGCAGCTCCTTGACATAGGCCACGGAATCGGGGCAGTTGGCATGGCAGATGAACATGGGCTGGTTCTTGTCCGGCTCGACGCCCAGCTCCTCCACCTTGTCGACCAGCGCCTTGAGCGCCGTCTTCGTGCCGCGCGCCTTGCTCATGGGAATGAGCCTGCCCTCGCTGTCGGTGTGCATAACGGGCTTGATGCCCAGCATCGTGCCGACGAAGGCCGCCGTGGCGCTCACGCGGCCGCCGCGCTTGAGGTGGTTGAGATCGTCCACGATGAACCAGTGGCATTGGGTCTGGAGAATGCTCTTCACATACGCCGCCAGCGTCTCGATATCGGGGCTGCTCCTCCGGCGCTCCTGCACCGTGCGGTAGAGCAGCATCCCCTGTCCGCGCGAGGCGGAGAGGGAGTCGATGACAACGATCTTCGCGTCGGGGTACTCGCTTTTTAGGTCCTCCGCCGCGATGCAGGCGGACTGATAGGTGGTGGACAGCGCGCTGGAGAAGCAGATGCACAGGATATCCTTGCCCGCGTCGAGCGCCCTGCGCATCGCCTCGTCGAACTGGCCAACATTGGCGGCGGCGGTGGTGCTGTTCTCGCCCGCAGCGATCTTTGCGAAAAATTCCTCGGGGGACATATCGGCATGGTCGGGCGTGTTGAGATAGGTTTTGCCGTCAATCGTAAAGGAAAGCGGCAGAACGGTAAGCCCGAGCTCATCGACCTCCTGCTGATTCAGGTCGCAGCAGCTGTCGGTCATGATAATATAGTCACGCATGGCGTTCCTTTCCGGGCCGCAGACAAACGGCCCCTTTGTGGGGATAGAGTCGATTCTTCCTTAGAATGGCAGTATTGTAGCAGAACGTTAAGATAATATCAATCATTTTCTGTAAACAATGCGTTCCGCTCACTTTCCGACGCAGAAGCGTTCGAAAATGCGCGTCACCATGTCCTCGCGCGCTGTGCGGCCGGTCAGCTCGCCGAGCGCGTCGAGCGCACCCTCGGCCTCGGTGAGCACCACGTCGGGCGTCAGCCCGGCGGTGAGCGCCTCGCGCGCCGTGCGGACGCTCTCAAGCGCACGGCGGACAGCCTCGGCCTGCCGGGCGTTGGTGAGCAGCGTGCCGCCCGCGGGAGCGCCGGCGGGAAAGCAGTCTCGGATCGCGTCGATCAGCACGTTCAGCCCGCCGGGCGTTACGGAATTAAAGGAGACCAAATGCTCCGGCGCAGGCGCACCGTCCGGCAGCCTCCAGACGGCGGTCTTTACGGCGGGATTCCGATCATCCTTGCTGATGGCAAGGATCCAATGCGGCGCTTTGGCCGCAAGCGCGAGGATATCCGGCTCCACGGCGAGCGGCATTTGGCTGCCGTCCGCTACGACGATCACCATGTCGGCGCTCTCGACCGCGCGGCGCGAGCGCTCCACGCCGAGCCGCTCCACGGCGTCGTCCGTCTCGCGGATGCCTGCCGTGTCGATCAGCCGCAGCAGCACGCCGCCGACCACGGCCTTTTCCTCCACGGTGTCGCGCGTCGTACCGGGAAGGTCGGTGACGATGGCGCGCTCGTAGCCCACAAGCGCGTTGAGCAGCGAGCTTTTGCCCGCGTTCGGCGCGCCGACGATGGCGGTCGCCGCGCCGCTTTTGAGCACGCGCCCGCGCGCAAAGGTGCCGAGCAGCGCCGTGAGCGTCCGCTCGCTCTCCTTGAGCGTCCGCTCCGTCTCGGCAAGCGTCAAGTCCTCGATGTCCTCGTCGGGATAGTCCACCACGGCGTAGAAGCGGCTGGTGAGGCCCAGCAGTGCGTCGTAGACCTGTTCGACCGGACGGCGCAGCGCGCCGTCCACCTGTGCGGCGGCGTTCCGCGCCGCCTCGGCGGTCTCGGCGTCGATGAGGTCGATGACCGCCTCCGCCTCGGTGAGGTCCATTTTGCCGTTCAGAAACGCGCGCTCGGTGAATTCCCCCGCCCGCGCCTGCCGCGCGCCTGCGGCAAACGCGGCGCGCAGGACCTCCTGCAAAACGACCGGCGAGCCGTGGCAATGCAGCTCCGCGCTCTCCTCGCCCGTGTAGCTGTGTCCGGCGGAGAACACCACCGCCAGCGCGTGGTCGAGCGTGCGCCCCTCGGCGTCGCGCACCGTGCCGTAGGTCATGCGCCGCGGCGAAAGCTCCGCAGCCGAACGACCATCCGCCGGCGTGAACAGCGCCGCGAGCACGCGCCGCGTCTCCGCGCCGCTCAAGCGCACGATGCCGACCGCAGCGGCCGCAGGCGCGGTGGCGATGGCAGCAATGGTGTCGGGCATAGGGTGTCCTCCTTGATGATAGCCTGTATTTGCCTGTATGATACCACAAAACGGAAAAAATGAAAAGGGGCACGGAATATCCGCGCCCTCTTTTTCCCTGTTCCGTGAATCGGCGACTATAGGACCATCAATAACGTCCCTGCACCGATCAGAGCACAGCCCAGAAGGGATTTTGCCGTAAACCGCTCATGCAGAAAAACAAACGCCATCACCAATGTGATCACGACGCTCAGCTTATCGATCGGCACAACCTTAGAGGCCTCTCCAATTTGCAGCGCCCGATAGTAACACAGCCAGGAGACACCTGTCGCCATGCCCGAAAGGATCAAAAACAGCCAGCTTCTTTTACTAATCTCCGTGACCCCGCCCTGTGTATTGGTAAGAAAAACCATTCCCCACGCCATGACAAGAACGACCGCAGTTCGAATCGCCGTTGCAAGATTTGAGTTGACCCCGTCAATGCCCACCTTTGCCAGTATTGATGTGAGCGATGCAAATACCGCTGACAGCAGCGCAAATGTAAGCCACATAATATTCGCCTCCATAACCGTCCGATCGTATTGCTTTTATGATATCACGTCTCTCTTTTCTGCGCAAGTGCGGGGAAAGGGCGTTGACCGCCGGCAGCAGTCAACGCCCTTTCCCTGTAAATTTTGGTTTTCCGCTTACTGCTCCTTGGCGGCCTCGGCCTGCTGAGCCTCGATCTCGAGGAGAGCGTCCTTGCGGGAGAGGTTCCAGCGGCCCTTTTCGTCGATCTCCATGAACTTGACCCAGATCATGTCGCCGACGGTGACCACGTCCTCGACCTTCTCGACACGCTTCTTGTCGAGCTTGGAGATGTGGACCAGGCCGTCCTTG
The DNA here is from genome assembly GCA_002437735.1 of Oscillospiraceae bacterium UBA6370. Taxonomy (GTDB): domain Bacteria; phylum Bacillota; class Clostridia; order Oscillospirales; family Oscillospiraceae; genus Hominicoprocola. The sequence goes on from DJRC01000072.1 coordinate 34,336, forward strand.
CCCGGGGCGATCTCCACAAAGGCGCCGAACTGCATCAGGCGCACGACGCGGCCGTAGTACAGCTTGCCGACCTCGGGGACAAACACGATATCGTCGATGCACTTCTTCGCGGCGTCGCAGGCGGCGGCGTCGGCAGAGGCGATGTGGATGGTGCCGTCGTCGTCGATGTCGATCTTCGCGCCGGTATCGGCGACGATCTTCTGGATGACGGAGCCGCCCTTGCCGATGACCTCGCGGATGCGGTCGGGGTCGATCTTCATGGTGATCATCTTGGGCGCGTAGGGGCTGACCTCGGGACGCGGCTCGGCGATGCAGGGCAGCATGATCTGATCAAGGATCTGCACGCGCGCATCGTAGGTGATGTCCAGCGCGTTCCTGATGATCGCCATGGTCAGACCGTCGTTCTTGAGGTCCATCTGGATGGCGGTGATGCCCTTCTTCGTGCCGGCGACCTTGAAATCCATCTCGCCGTGGAAATCCTCAACGCCCTGAATGTCGATGAAGGTGGTGAAATCGTCGCCGTCCTGGATGAGACCGCAGGAGATGCCGGCGACGGGCGCCTTGATGGGCACGCCGGCGTCCATCAGCGCGAGCGTGGAGCCGCAGATGGAGCCCTGAGAGGTGGAGCCGTTGGAGGACACGACCTCGCTCACGACGCGGATGGCGTAGGGGAACTCCTCAACGGGCGGAATGACGGGCAGCAGCGCGCGCTCGGCCAGTGCGCCGTGGCCGATCTCGCGGCGGCCGGGGCTGCGGGCGGGCTTGGCTTCGCCGACGGAGTAGCCGGGGAAGTTATAGTGGTGCATATAGCGCTTCTCGGTCTCTTCCCAGATGGTGTCGAGCTTCTGATTGGCACTGAGGGTATCGAGGGTGCAGACGGAGAGCACCTGCGTCTGACCGCGGGTGAACAGGCCCGAACCGTGGACGCGGGGCAGCACGCCGACCTCGGCGGCGAGAGGACGGATCTCGTTCTTCTGACGGCCGTCGACGCGGTGGCCCTCGAGCAGCCACGCCTTGACGATCTTCTTCTGGAACTTATAGGTGAACTCGTCGAGGTACTGATCCATGTCGGGATACTCCTCGAGATACTTCTCGTGCCAGTGCTCGATCATCTCGTTCCAGCGGGCCTCGCGGACGTTCTTGTCGTCGGTATCCATGGCGGCCTTGGCCTCGTCCATGAAGTCGGCAACGATCTTGTCGAAGAGCTCCTGATTGAAGTTCGCGTGAGGATAGTCGAACTTGGGCTTGCCGATCTCGGCGACCATGCGGTCGATCAGCTCAATCTGCTTCTGATTTTCGTTGTGCGCCAGCTCGATGGCACGGTACATGGTGTCGTTATCGACCTCGTTCGCGCCCGCCTCGATCATAACGACCTTCTTGCCGGTGGAGACGACGGTCACGTCAAGGTCGGAGACCTTGCGCTGCTCGCTCGTGGGGTTGAGGACCAGCTCGCCGTTCACAAGGCCGACCTTCAGCGCGCCGACGGGACCGTTCCATGGAATGTCGGAGATGGCGAGGGCAGCGGAGGTGCCGATGAGCGCGGCGATTTCGGGAGAGCAGTCGTGGTCGACCGCCATGACGGTCGCCATGATGGACACGTCGTTGCGGAAATCGTAGGGGAAGAGCGGGCGGATGGGGCGGTCGATGACGCGGCTGGTCAGGATGCCCTTCTCGCCGGGACGGCCCTCGCGGCGGTTGAAGCTGCCGGGAATGCGGCCGACGGAGTACATCTTCTCCTCAAAGTCGACGGAGAGAGGGAAGAAGTCGATGCCGTCGCGGGGACGGGCGGACGCGGTGGCGCAGACCAGCACGCGGGTGTCGCCGTAGCCGACCATGACGGCGGCGTTGGCGAGCTCGGCGAGCTTGCCGACCTCGAGGGTCAGCGGACGGCCGGCGAGCTCCATTTCATACTTGTGGTAGCCGGGGAATTGACGGTGGGTGATGATGGTGGACATGATCATACTCCTTTTCAGATTTTTGTCGGGAGCCTTGTCCGACCCTTTAGCACTTGAGCTCAGCCGCGAAGGTCTCGCGGACAAGATCAACTGCTAAAATGCGGGCGTCGGCTCCCTGTTTTGCGGGCTTTTGCGGGAAAAACAGGGGCGCAAGATAGCAAAACACGCGGGGAAAGAACATCCTTCCCCCGCGCATATTGTCTCTTACTTACGGATGCCGAGCTTGGCGATGATGGCACGGTAGCGCTCGATGTCCTTCTTCATGAGGTAGTCGAGCAGGCTGCGGCGCTTACCGATCATCTTGTACAGGCCGCGGCGGGAGTGATTGTCGTGCGCGTGGACCTTGAGGTGCTCGGTGAGCTGGTTGATGCGCTCGGTGAGAATGGCGATCTGGACCTCGGGAGAACCGGTGTCGCTCTCATGGGTGCGGTTGGCTTCGATAATGGCAGTCTTCTGGTCTTTGAGCATCATAGTTGTGTTTCCACCTTTCGATCAAATTCACCCAGAGCTGAGCGGCGGGACAGGTGATGATCCGCGTCCTAAGCCCGGGTATGCTCTTTGCGCGCCTTCACGCGCTTTGATATCATACCACGGCTTTTTTCTATTGTAAAGGGAAATCTGCGAAAATATTCCGCGTTTTCCCCGCTTTTTTCGCTGCGGGAGCAAAAAGCGGGACGGACCGCACGGTCCGTCCCGCCGCAGGTGAGCGGATATTCGCTTATTCGAGCTTGCCTGCCTTCACGCCGTCGAAGTGCTCCTTGGTCAGCTTGATGACCACGGGGCTGAGGAGCAGCACCGCGATCAGGTTCGGGATCGCCATGAGGCCGTTGAGGGTATCGGAGATATCCCACACCAGCTTGAGATCGGCGGCGGAGCCGGCGATGACGACGAGGCAGAAGAGGACCTGGTAGGGGCGGATGATCTTGCTGCCGAAGAGGAACTCCGCGCAGCGGGTGCCGTAGAGCGCCCAGCCGAGGATGGTGGAGGTGGCGAAGAGCAGCAGGCCGATGGCAAGGATCAGAGAGCCGATCTTGTCGCCGAATACGCTGGCAAAGCCCGCGACCGCAGTGGGCACGCCCGCGAGATCGTTGTTGCCGTAGTTGCCGGTGGCCGCGCCGGAGCAGAGGACGACGAGGGAGGTCAGCGTGCAGATGACGATGGTGTCCATAAAGACCTCGAAGATGCCGTAGAGGCCCTGCTTGACGGGGTTCTTCTCGGAGGTGGCGGCGTGCGCGATGGGCGCGGAGCCGAGACCGGCCTCATTGGAGAAGACGCCGCGGCCGACGCCCTTGGTGATGGCGAGCTTCATAGTGACGCCCACCGCGCCGCCGACGACGGCGGAGGGGTTGAAGGCGCCCTTAAAAATGTCGGCAAACACGCCGGGGATCGCGCCCGCGTTGGCGATAACGACGATCAACGCGCAGACGATGTAGATGGCCGCCATGCCGGGGACGAGCTTCTCGGTGACCTGACCGATGCGCTTGACGCCGCCGAGGAGCACGAGCGCCACGAAAATGGCGATCACAACGCCGGTGATGAGGCCGATGATCGTGTCAAACTCCTTGGCGTTCTCATGGAATGCGACCGCGACGGAGTTGACGGAGGAAGCGATGGAGTTGATCTGGGAGATGTTGCCGATGCCGAACGCGGCAAGCGCGCCGAACACGGAGAAGATGACGCCCAGCCACTTCCACTTGGGGCCGAGGCCGTTCTTGATGTAGTACATCGGGCCGCCGCACCAGTCGCCCTTTTCGTTGCGCTCACGGTACTTGACCGCGAGGGTGACTTCGGCGAACTTGGTGACCATGCCGAACAGAGCGGAGATCCACATCCAGAACACCGCGCCGGGGCCGCCGAGAATGATCGCGCCGGTGACGCCGGCGATGTTGCCCGTGCCGACCGTGGAGGCCAGCGCCGTGGAGACCGCCTGCATCGGCGTGATCTCGCCCTCGCCCGCCTCAGTCTTTTTGAAGATCTTGCCGATGGTGTTCTTCCACCAGTAGGCGATTTTGGAGAACTGAATGAAGCCAACGCGGAAGCTCAAGTAAATGCCCGTGCCGACCAGCAGTGCCAGCATGATGGGACCCCATACAAAGCCGTTTACCGCACTGTTGATTTCTATGATCTTATCCATGTGATTTCCCCTCTCCTATTAAATTGCATTGCTTTCAAAAGGGCATATTGGGTATTCCCGCCCTTTCTCTACGGTATTAAGATAGCAGATTCCACGCGCAAAAGCAACCGTCCGACGGCACTTTCTCCATTTTTGTTAAATTGGTACTTTAAAATTATTAAATTTCGTCAATATGACGATTTGGTACAATAGATAAATTCTTAACAGGGTCTTATCATTCTTCTGTGAAGTTTCGCCAATTTCTGAAAAATACTTGACAGAGCGAAGCTCTCATGCTATCCTAACCGTACTAATACGATTAATACAGTTTGGAGGGATGGCAGCATGGTTTCCTTCAGTGTTCTGACGGTCGGCGTAGGCGCGATCCTTGTGGCGCTGCTCGTCGCCGTCGTCGTACTTCTCAGCCGATAAGCAAACAGGAGGCACCGCTATGATCACCTTGAATTACCGCGACGCGCGCCCGATCTATGGGCAGGTGCGCGACGGGCTGCGGCGGCTGATCGTCTCCGGCGCGATCGCCGACGGGGAACGGCTCCCCTCGGTGCGCGCGCTGGCCAGTCAGCTCGCCATCAACCCGAACACCATCCAGCGCGCCTACAGCGAGCTGGAATCGGAGGGCTACGCCGCGTCTGTACCGGGAAAGGGCAGCTTCGCCGTGCGCCGCGAGCGCGCCGAGGACGACGGACGCCGCCTTGCGCTGACCGAGACTCTGCGCGAAACGCTGCGCGAGCTGCGCGAGCTCGGCATGACGACCGCCGAGCTGGACGCCATCTGCCGGGAGGAGGAAGAGAAATGATCGAAATTCGTGAGCTGGTGAAAACCTTTGACGGCTTTGCCGCGCTCGACGGCGCGAGCCTGACCGTGCCGCAGGGCGCGATCTACGGTCTCGTGGGGCCGAACGGCGCGGGCAAATCCACGCTGCTGCGCCACCTGACCGGTGTGTACCGGCAGGACTCCGGCGCCATCTCGGTGGACGGCGCGGACGTGTGGGAAAATGTGGCGGTCAAGCGGCGCATCGCCTCCATTCCCGACGACTGGCACTATTTTATGCAGTCGAGCATCCGCGACATGATGAAATTCTACCGCGGCTTTTATCCGCAGTTCAATATGGAGCGCTACGAGAAGCTGCGCGGCGTTTTTTCGCTGGACGAAAAGCAGCTCATCCGCCGCCTTTCCAAGGGAATGCAGAAGCAGGCGGCGTTCTGGATCGCCATGTGCTGTATGCCGGACTACCTCATTTTAGACGAGCCCGTGGACGGTCTTGACCCCGTGATGCGCCGTCAGGTGTGGAGCCTCATTATGCAGGACGTCGCCGAGCGCGGCACGACGGTGCTCGTCTCCAGCCACAACCTGCGCGAGCTGGAGGACGTGTGCGACCACGTCGGCATCATGAACCGCGGCAGGGTCCTGCTCGAGCGCAGCCTTTCCGAGCTGCAGGAGAACACGGTCAAAATGCAGATCGTCTTCAAGGGTGAGGGAGCACCGGAGCTCCCCGCGGGACTGAAGCTGTTGCACGAGAGCCATCTCGGGCGCGTGTTCACCATCATCTTCCGCGGCAATACGCAGCAGATCACCGAGCGGCTCGCCGCGCTGGACCCCGTGTACATGGAGGCCGTGCCGCTGACGCTGGAGGAAATTTTCATCTATGAGCTGGGAGGTGCCGACTATGCAGTCCACGACATCGTTCTTTAACCGCGCGCTTTTCCGCAAGAACCTGCAGCGCTTCTGGCCGCTGTGGCTGGGCTACGCCCTGATCTGGCTGCTGCTCCTGCCGCTGCCGCTGCTCAACGAGCTGGCCGACTACCGCGGCGCCTCGAACGTAGCCGACGCCTCGTATTACCTGCTGCAGATCGGCGCCTACGGCGGGCTTGTGATGGGCGCCGTGTTCGGCATCTTCTTCGCCATGGCGATGTTCGCCTACCTTACCAACCCCCGCGCCACGCAGGGCTTCCATTCCATGCCCGTGCGGCGCGAGACGCTGTACGCGACCAATTACCTCACCGGCCTTGTGTGCATGGTCTCCGCGCTCGTGCTCGCCTTTGCCCTCGCGGGCATCACCGCCGCCTGCTTCGGTGCGCTGGACCTTACCGCGCTCGGCACCGCGCTGCTCGCCGCCGTGCTCTCGGTGCTGTTCTTCTACTCCTTCGGCGTGCTCTGCATGATGTTCACCGGCCAGATCTTAGCGGCTCCCGTGTTCTATGGGATCCTGAACGTCCTCGCCGCAGGCATGGAGTGGCTCGTGCGCACCTTTGCCGGCAACTTCCTCTACGGCTACAGCGGCTATTCCGCTCCGGAGACCTTCGTCTTCCTCTCGCCCGCCTGGGAGCTTGCCTGCGTGCTGGACGTGAGCAATGTCGCTCGCGTAGACCGCATCCTCAGCGACGGGACGCGTCAGGTCATTCAGGGCGACGAGTATGTGCTCGGCGGCCTCGGCGTGCTCGGCATCTATGCCGCCGTCGGCATCGTGTTCGCCGTGCTCGGCCTGCTCGTCTACCGCCGCCGCGCGAGCGAGGCGACCGGCTCCATCGTCACCGTGCCGTGGATGCGCCCGGTCTTCAAATACGGCGTGGCGGTCTGCGCCGCATTCTCGATCGGACAGCTCATCTACTTCCTCGTCTTCGGCCTCAACCTCTATAACGGTCAATACTCCCTCCCCGGCACCATTGCCTGTATGCTCTTCGCCGGTCTGCTCGGCTACTTCGCCGCAGAAATGCTGTTGCACAAGAGCTTCCGCGTCTGGCGCACGGGCCGTGTCGGCGCGCTGGTGTTCTCCGCCGTGCTGGTGTGCTTCGGCATCGCCATGTCGCTCGACCTCACCGGCTACGAGGGCTACACGCCCGACGCGGACAAGATCAAGTCCGTCAATGTACACCTCTCCTCCGGCGGCGACTACCTCTCCTGCAGGCTCGACGAGCCGGAGAGCATCGAATATGTTCTTGCCGCGCACCGCGCGATGATCGCCGACAAGGCGCGCCAGCTCAGCTACGCGCGGACCACCTACGAAACGCCTGCGGACGCTCCGTACAGCAGCTATCTCTATTTCACCGTCACCTACACGCTCACGGACGGGCGCATCGTGCGCCGCAGCTACGACGACTGCCGCGCCTTTTCCGCTGAGCTGAACGAGCCCGGCTCCGTCGCGCAGACGATGACGGCGCTGCTCAACTGCCCCGAGGCCGCGCTCGACCGCGTGCTCGGCGAGCTGGCGGACGACAAGAGCAGCGCCTATCTCACCGGCGGCTACTACGACGTTGTCAGCGACGGCGCCTACGGCGAGGACTACGGCGAGCTGACCGCCGCGCAGGCCAACACGCTCGTCTCCGCGCTGTGCCGCGACTACGAGGCGGGTCACGCCTCCAATGCCTCGCTCTTTGAGAGTATGCTCTACAGCGGCAGCTTCTATGTCGAGCTGGAGCTGTGGTACAGCATCCGGATGGACGAGAAGCCGATCAGGAATTCGATCGACACGACCTCGAGCGGCGGCAGCGTCTATGTGATCGTTACGCCGGAGATGACCGATACGCTCGAAGCGCTTGCCGGCATGGGCATCGAAACGCCTGCGACCGTGCGCGGCTTCTGACGCATGGCCGCACGAAAAAAGCGCAGCCGCGTCCGGCTGGAGCGGGCAGTCATCGCCGTGCTCGTTCTCTGCATCGGCGCAGAGCTGGTCTACTGGTTCCGCCACCGCGGCGTCCCCGGCGCGGACGCGTCCGCGCCGGACTGGGTGGAGCAGGACATCCTGCCGCTCAACCCATACTCCCGTCCCGGCACGCCGCTCGAGACGATCGACGGCGTGGTGGTCCACTACGTCGGCAACCCCGGCACCTCGGCGGCGGCAAACCGAAGCTTCTTCGCCAATCTCGCCGTCACGCACGAGACCTATGCCAGCGCGCACTTCGTCGTGGGGCTGGAGGGCGAGGTCATTCAATGCGTCCCGCTCTCGGAGGTCGCCTACTGCTCCTCGCAGGCGAACAGCCACACCGTTTCCATTGAGGTCTGCCACGCCGACGAGACGGGCGAGTTCTCCGCCGAGACGATGACCAGCCTTCTGCGGCTGACGGCGTGGCTGTGCGAGGAATTCGACCTCGCCCCCGCCGACGTTATCCGCCACTACGACGTGACCGGCAAGCTCTGCCCGAAATACTACGTCGATCACCCCGAGGCTTGGGAAGACTTCCATTCCGCTCTCGGCGCGGCGCGCACACGGGAGGACCCTTCATGAAACAGATCCCCAAAAAGCTGAGCGGCTTCGCGCTCAAATACATCGCCATGGTCTCCATGCTCTGCGACCATGCGAATATGCTCGTGATCCGGCGCGGCTTTTTCGCGCCGTTCCGCGGTGAGGACGGAAGCACGCTCATCCCGCAGGACGCGCCCGCATGGCTCGGCGCCGTGCAGGGCGTCTACAGCGTGTTTGATGTGCTGGGCCACCTCGCTTTTCCGCTCTATGTCTTTCTGCTTGCCGAGGGCTTCACGCACACGCGCGACCGGAAGCGGTATTTTCTCACGCTGCTGGCCTTTGCCCTTATCAGCGAGCCGGTCTTCAACCTCGCGCACTATGAGCAGTGGACCGGTCCCGCGCTTCAAAACGTACTCTTTACGCTCTCGCTCGCCTGTTTGGAGCTATTCGTGCTCGCACGCATTGAGTCCGACGCGGCAGAACGCGGGAAGCGGCTCGCGCTGTACGTCCTGACCTGCCTCGTCTTCGGCGCGGCGGCGCTTGCCGTCCGCAGCGAATACGTTTTCCTCGGCACGCTCTCCGCCACGCTTTTCTACCTGCTGCGCTCGGCGGGCGCGTGGCGGCTCGCGGGACTGCTCCCGCTGCTCATCGCCTCGCCATGGGTGCTGCTGTGCGCACCGCTCCTGCTGCTCTACAGCGGCGAGCGCGGGCGGCGCGGCGGAAAATATTTCTTTTATATTTTCTATCCCGCGCACTTTCTCCTTCTGCAGCTGCTCGGGAAATGGATCGCCACAGTCCTTGCATAAGGAAAGCGCGGAGCCTTCTGCTCCGCGCTTTTTCATCTTATTCCGATACCGGCTCGTACTCCCGCCCCGCGGCAAAGCGGGCGATCATCTCGCTCGTGAGGGCGACGCCGTTGTCACGGTAGTCGCGGCGCAGCTCCTCGCGGCTGACCCACGCGCCGTCCGCCAGCTCAAAGTTGTCGAGATGGATGGTCTCGTCGCCGTCCAGCTCGCACCAGTAGCCGAGCAGCAGCCCGCCGCCGGAGATGCCCCACGGCTGAGACTTATAGTAGCGCAGGTTTTTGGCCTTGAGGCCGACCTCCTCCATCACCTCGCGGTGGACGGTCTGCTCGGCGGTCTCGCCGAACTCGGTAAAGCCCGCGATGAGCGCCGTGCGTGTCGCGCCGGGGCGGTTCGCGTACTGCGTGAGCAGCAGGTAGTCGCCGTGCGTCACCGCCACGATGACCGAGGGGTTGATGCGCGGGAAGATCATATTGCCGCACTTGGGGCAGTGCATCATGCGCTCGTTGACATCGTGCTCGAGCGCCGTGCCGCAGCGGCCGCAGAATCGTGTGTCGCGGTACCAGCAGCACAGGTGCCACGCGCTGACCGCGGCAAAGGCAAGCTCCTTCGGCTGCTCGGTGCGGAAAATACCGATGTCGCGGTAGGTCCAGCCGTCCGGCCCGCGCGGCGTTTCGTCGCGCAGGAGGTAGTATTCCCTGCCGTCCAGCTCAAAAAGATAGGTGAACATCTCGTCGCCGTCGGGGAACATGGCGCGGCTCGGGAGCTTGAGCCCGTTGTCGTCGATGCGGCAGAGGAGGTTCCTCCCGCAGAACTGCACGACGGCGCTCGACCTCTTCGGCACGGCGTTCGGCTTCCATTCGTTGTATAAATGCTTCGGCTCGATATCGTGGATCATGGCACAGCCTCCGGGGATTTGTCGCTTTCGCGTATTTTTCGCCGATAGTATAGCCTATTTTTGCCGCTTCCGCAAGCATTTTCAGCCTTGACAAAGCGAAAGAATGCGGGTAGAATGACCGTAATATGTGGAATTGTGCAGATGAGGACAAGTAGCTCCCCCGTCCGCCCGCAAAGAGAGCTGCCGGCCGGTGCGAGGCAGCGGGGCGCGGAGAGCAAATATCACCTCGGAGCAGGCGTCTGAAGCCGCAGTAGGACAGCCCGGGTGCGACCGTTACATCGCAGCATTTGAGCGGCTGCCGGAACGGCAGCAAGAAGAGTGGTACCGCAGAGTATGGTCATGCTTTGTCTCTTTCGTCGGGAGACAGAGCATTTTTATTTTGCAACAAACAGAAAAATTCACATAAAGGAGACACAACATGGATTACAAAGCGACATTGAATATGCCGAAGTCCGGCTTCCCGATGCGCGCGGGCCTGCCCAAGCGTGAGCCCGAGATGCTCAAGCATTGGGAGGAAATGGACCTCTACAACCTCATGCTCAAGAAGAACGAGGGCAAGCCCCGCTTCTCCCTGCACGACGGCCCTCCGTTCTCCAACGGCGGACTGCACATGGGCCACGCGCTCAACAAGTCCCTCAAGGACTTCATCACCCGTTCCTATGCGATGCGCGGCTACTATACGCCCTATATCCCCGGCTGGGACAACCATGGTATGCCCATCGAGAGCGCCATCATCAAGGAGCAGAAGCTCAACCGCAAGGCCATGAGCGTCGCGGACTTCCGCACCGCCTGCCACCAGTATGCCGACAAGTACATCGGCATCCAGATGGAGGGCTTCAAGCGCATCGGCGTGCTCGGCGACTGGGAGCATCCCTACAAGACCATGGACCCCGGCTTTGAGGCCGAGGAGGTCAAGGTCTTTGGCGCAATGTACAAGAAGGGCTACATCTACAAGGGCCTCAAGCCCGTGTACTGGTGCTATCACGACGAGACGGCGCTGGCCGAGGCAGAGATCGAATATCAAGACGACCCCTGCACGACCGTGTACGTCAAGTTCCCGATGCACGACGATCTCGGCAAGCTCAGCCATCTCGACAGGAGCAAGCTCAGCTTCGTCATTTGGACGACCACGATCTGGACGCTGCCCGGCAACCTCGCCATCGCGCTGCATCCCGACGAGAGCTACGCCATCGTCCGCAACGACGACAACGGCGAGATGTACATCGTCGCCGAGGCGCTCGTCGAGAAGGTCATGGCCGTCGGCAAGGTCGAGCACTACACCGTCGTCGAGACCCACCCCGGCAATTTCTATGAGAATATGCTCGCGCAGCATCCGTTCCTGCCCAAGACGAGCCGTCTGGTCCTCGCCGACTATGTCACGATGGATTCCGGTACGGGCTGCGTCCACACCGCGCCCGGCTTCGGCGCGGACGACTATCAGACCTGCCGCCGCTACGGCATGGACATGGTCGTGCCCGTCAACGATCAAGGCCGCCACACCGACTATGCCGGCAAGTACGAGGGGATGCTCGTGGAGGAGTCCAACCCCGTCATTCTCAACGACATGAAGGAGGCCGGCTCGCTCTTCGCTTCCGAGGAGATCGTGCACAGCTATCCGCATTGCTGGCGCTGCAAGAAACCCATCATCTTCCGCGCCACCCCGCAGTGGTTCTGCTCCGTCGATTCCTTTAAGGACGAGGCCTGCGCCGCATGCGACGACGTGCGCTGGGTCCCGGGCTGGGGCATCGACCGCATGAAGAGCATGATCCGCGAGCGCGCCGACTGGTGCATCAGCCGTCAGCGCCGCTGGGGTCTGCCCATTCCCGTGTTCTACTGCGCCGACTGCGGCAAGCCCGTCTGCACCGACGAGACCATCGAGGCCGTGAGCAGGCTCTTTGCCGAAAAAGGCTCCAACGCCTGGTTTGAGATGGACGCCGCCGACATTCTGCCCAAGGGCTTCGCCTGCCCGCACTGCGGCAAGAGCGCCGGCTTCACCAAGGAGGAGGACACGCTCGACGGCTGGTTCGACTCCGGCTCCACGCACTTCGCCGCGATGAAGAAGGATCAGGGCTTCTGGCCCGCCACGATGTACCTCGAGGGCCTCGACCAGTACCGCGGCTGGTTCCAGTCCTCCCTGCTGACCGCCGTGGGCGCGTTCGG
>DJRC01000072.1:46574-53628 GCA_002437735.1 Oscillospiraceae bacterium UBA6370
CCTCGGCAACGGCGTCGATCCCGCCGACATTTTCAACGAAAACGGCGCGGACATCCTGCGTCTGTGGGCAGCGAGCGCCGACTATCACGCGGATGTGCGCTGCTCCAAGGCCATCTTCCAGCAGCTCAGCCAGAACTATCTCAAGTTCCGCAACACCTGTAAGTTCATGCTCGATAACCTGGTGGACTTCGACCCCGCGCACCTCACCGGAGCCGAGGATATGCCGGTGCTCGACCGCTGGCTCATCACCAAGCTCAACGAGCTGATCGAAAAGGTTGAGCAGTCCTACAACGACTACGAGTTCCACATCATTACCCACGCGGTCAACGATTTCTGCGTCACTACGCTCTCGAGCTTCTACCTCGATATTGTGAAGGACCGCCTGTACTGCGAGGCGGCGGACTCCGCCGAGCGCCGTAGCGCCCAGACCGCGCTCTACCTCACGCTCTCGACCCTTGCCAAGCTCTTCGCGCCCATCCTCGCCTTCACCTGCGATGAGATCTGGCTTGCCATGCCGCACACCGCCGAGGACGACGCGCGCAACGTGGTGCTCAACGACATGAACAAGCCCTTCACCGCCTACGCGCTCGACGCCGAAACTATGGCCCGTTGGGAGCGCATCATCGAGGTCCGCACCGCCGTCAACGGCGCGCTCGAGGAGGCCCGCGCGGCGAAGGTCATCGGCAAGAGTCTGGAGGCCGACGTGCATCTGACCATGCCCGAGGGTGATGTGTTCCTCGCGGACGAGAATCCCGCGGCGCTCGCCGACCTGTTCATCGTCTCCAAGGTCGAGCTGACCGTCGGCGGCGAGCTTGCCGTCAAGGTCGAAAACGCCGCCGGCACGAAGTGCCCGCGCTGCTGGAAGCACTCCCTCACGCCCAACGCTGAGGGGCTGTGCCCGCGCTGCGCCGAGGTCGTGCGTCATCTGCCCGACCTGCTGTAAGCGAAATATTGTGTGACAAGGAGAATATCCGCATGACAAGAAGCGAATGGAAAGCAGCCGCCCGCGCCCGGCTCGGCGGCGGCATCTTCAAGGATCAATGGCTCATGGGCGTGGTGTTCTGTCTGGTGGTCTCCGCCATCGTCGGCGCCGCCGGCAGCATCCTCCCCGGTGTCGGCGCGCTCGTCGTCACCGGTCCGATGCTCTACGCGCAGAAATATGCCTTCCTCGCGCAGACGCGCGAGGGCAGGGGCATTGACCTCAACGACCTGTTCCGCGGCTTTCGGGACGATTTCGGCGGCACGCTGCTCATCGGTCTGCTCTCCGGGCTCTTTATCTTCCTGTGGAGCCTGCTGCTTTTCATCCCGGGCATCGTCAAGGCCTACGCCTACTCCATGGTCTACTACGTCAAGGCCGACCACCCCGAATACGGCTGGAGGGAATGTCTGGACGAGAGCCAGCGCCTGATGACCGGCCACAAGTGGGAGAAGTTCGTGCTGGACTTGAGCTTTATCGGCTGGGGCATCGTCGGCTCGCTGTGCCTTGGCGTCGGCACGCTGTGGGTCATGACCTACATGGCGGCGACCGAAGCGCAATACTACGAGTACCTGACCTCCGGCAAGACCTCCCCCGAATTTTAAGCGAAGTGTCAGGCGGTCCTGTGGGGCCGCCTGACCGTCTTTCCCCACCGTCTGTCTACATACCCAAGAAAGGATACCCCTATGGAGCTGCAATACTCGACCCGCGACCTCGCCCGCGCCGCCGTCATCGCCGCCGCCTACGCGGCGCTCGCGTGGTTTTCCAATATCTTTGGACTTGCCTTCGGCACCGTCCAGTTTCGTCTGAGCGAGGCGCTGTGTGTGCTGCCCTGCCGCGACCGCAGGGCGGCGATCCCCGGCCTTGCCGTGGGCTGCCTAATTGCAAATCTGCTCAGCCCCTACGGCCTGCTCGATCTGGTCGTCGGCACGCTCGCCACGCTGCTCGCCGCCGTGTGGTCGGGACGCTGCCGCAGCGCATGGACGGCCGCTGTGCCGCCGGTGGTGTGCAACATGGTCCTTGTCGGCGCGATGCTCGCCTGGGAAAGCGCGGGCTTCTCCGCCGCGTTCGCGGGGCTGTTCGCCTACAACGCGCTGACGGTCGGCATCGGCGAGGCCGCCGTGTGCTTCCTGCTCGGCGTGCCGCTGCTGCACGCGCTGGAAAAGCGCGCCATCGCATAAGAATATCTCAGAAAAACGGCGTTATTTGCGCGGGGCTCGCGCAAATAACGCCGTACCTCTTGCAAAAATGTCCTCAAATGTGCTAAACTAAAGAGAATTTATGCCCCGCTTTCATTCGGCGCGGGCAGGAAAAGAGGAAGATACCCATGGAACAGAAACGATTCTATATCACCACGCCCATTTACTACCCGTCGGACAAGCTGCACATCGGCCACACCTACTGCACGGTGGCGACCGACGCGATGGCGCGCTACAAGCGCCTAACCGGCTACGACGTGATGTTCCTGACCGGGACGGACGAGCACGGTCAGAAGATCGAGGACAAGGCCAAGGCCGCAGGCGTGACCCCGCAGCAGTTCGTAGACAACATCGTCTGCGGCGAAAAGGGCATCCTCGACCTGTGGAAGCTGATGAACATCTCCAACGACCGCTTCATCCGCACCACCGACGATTACCATGTCGAGGCCATCCAGAAGATCTTCAGGAAGATGCACGACAACGGCGACATCTACAAGGGTAAGTACGTCGGCAAATACTGCAAGCCCTGCGAGAGCTTCTGGACGGAGAGCCAGCTCGTGGACGGCAAGTGCCCCGACTGCGGGCGCGAGGTCGAGGACGCGGAGGAGGAGGCCTACTTCTTCAAGCTGAGCAAGTACGCCAACCGCGTGCAGCACCTGCTCGAGGACACGGATTTCCTCCAGCCCGCCAGCCGCGTGAACGAGATGGTGAACAACTTCATCAAACCCGGTCTTGAGGACCTGTGCGTTTCCCGCACGAGCTTTACCTGGGGTGTGCCGGTGGACTTCGATCCCGGTCATGTGGTCTATGTTTGGGTCGACGCGCTGTTCAACTACTGCACCGCCCTCGGCTTCATGAACAAAAAGTACGACGATTACGATAAGTTCTGGCCCGCCGACGTCCACTTCGTCGGCAAGGAGATCGTCCGTTTCCACTCCATCATCTGGCCCGCCATGCTCATGAGCATGGGTATGCCGCTGCCCAAGCACGTCTACGGCCACGGCTGGCTCGTCATGGACGGCGGCAAGATGAGCAAATCCAAGGGCAATGTCGTCGATCCCTATGTGCTTGCCGAGCGCTTCGGCGTGGACGCGCTGCGCTTCTTCCTGCTGCGCACGTTCCCGTTCGGCTCCGACGGCAATTTCAGCAACGAGCTGCTCATCAACACCATCAATGTGGACCTTGCCAACGACCTCGGCAATCTCGTCTCCCGCACGACCGCCATGGTCGAGAAGTATTTCGGCGGCACGCTGCCCGTTGAGCGTGCCGAGGGCGAATTCGACGCCGACCTCATCGCGGCGGCCTCCGCCCTGCGCGGCAGGTACGAAGCCGAGATGGAGAGGTTCCAGTTCCAGAACGGTCTGGAGGCCATCTTCAAGGTCATTCAGCGCGCGAACAAGTATATCGACGAGACCGCTCCGTGGATCCTCGCCAAGGACGAAGCCAACCGTGCGCGTCTTGCCAGCGTGATGTACAACCTCCTCGAGACCATCCGCATCTGCACCATCCTGCTCACGCCGTTCATTCCCGCCTCCTGCGAGAAGATTTTCGCACAGATCGGCGCGGCGGCGGACTGCCGCGATTGGGACAGCGCCGCCGAATGGGGCCGCCTAAGCGCGAGCGTCACCGTCCACAAGGGCGAGGCCATTTTCCCGCGCATCGACATGGAAAAGGCTCTTGCCGAGCTAGAGGCCATTCAGGAGGAACAGAAGAAGGCAGCGCTCCCCGCGCTGGAGATCGAGCCTCTGACGGAGGAGAAGGTCGATTTCGACACCTTCTGCAGATCCGACTTCCGTGCCGTCAAGGTCAAGGCCTGCGAAGCCGTGAAGAAGAGCGATAAGCTGCTGCGCTTCACGCTCGACGACGGCACCGGCACCGACCGCCAGATCCTCTCCGGCATCCACAAGTGGTACGAGCCGGAGCAGCTCGTCGGCAAGACGCTGGTCGCCATCGTCAACCTGCCGCCGCGCAAGATGATGGGTCTCGAGAGCTGCGGTATGCTGCTCTCCGCCACCCACACCGAGAAAGGGCAGGAGGTCCTAAACCTCATCATGGTGGACGATAAGATCCCCGCCGGCGCAAAGCTGTGCTGACACAAAAGCAAAGGGGCTATCTCTTGGTTGAAGAGATAGCCCCTTTAGAACCCCAGAGACAACGAGGGGCTACCGCCCCCTCGACCCCCGAACCGCTAATAGGAAGCTTTGTTTCAGCAGCCGTATGAAGTCGTTTTCCCTCAGTCGATTTGACGTACTTCTTGTTCCGCTCGGCCGCTGCAGTTATGCGGTCAAGAGGTCGGCAAAGGGCTTTTCCGCAGCAAGGCTGCACGCCGTTTGTAAAAGCCCTTTCACTGGGGATTGCCCCTTCTAACACAAAGAAAAGGATACGCTATGAATCTGATTTTCGACACCCACGCGCACTACGACGACGAGGCGTTTGACGCCGACCGCGAGACGCTGCTCGCCTCCATGCCCGAACACGGCGTGGGGCTGATCCTCGATCCCGGCTGCGATTTGGAGTCCTCACGCCGCGTGGTGGAGCTGGCGCGGACCTATCCGCACGTCTACGCCGCCGTCGGCTGGCATCCCGAGAACTGCGCGCCCTACACGGAGGACAGTCTGGACGCGCTCCGCGCGTGGGCGCAGGAGCCGAAGGTCGTCGCCATCGGCGAGATCGGGCTGGACTACTACTGGGAGCAGAACCCACCGCGAGAGCTTCAGCAGAGGGTGCTGCGCGATCAGCTTGCACTGGCGCAGGAACTGGATCTCCCCGTCATCGTGCACGACCGCGAGGCGCACGCCGACAGTCTTGCCATCGTACAGGAATTTCCCGCTGTGCGCGGCGTGTTCCACTGCTTCTCCGGCAGCGTCGAGATGGCGCGCGAGCTATTAAAGCGCGGCTGGTATCTCGGCTTTGACGGCCCCGCGACCTACAAAAACGCCCGCAAAACGGTCGAGGTCGCGCTTGAGTGCCCGCTCGACCGGATGCTGCTCGAAACGGACAGCCCCTATATGGCCCCCGTCCCCGTGCGCGGCACGCGCAACGACTCGCGCAACGTCCGCTATATCGCGGAAAAGCTCGCGGCGCTGCGGGGTCTGGACACGGACGAGCTGGTCCGTCTGACCGCCGAAAACGGCAGACAGCTGTTCAGGATCGAATAAGCGCAAAAAAGGAACGGCTGCGCCGTTCCTTTTTTCTTTTTTACTTCTTGCCGCCGTGGGTGGCCTTCATGCGCTTTTCGTGGTTGAGGATGGTCTTGCGGATGCGCAGCGCGTGCGGCGTGACCTCCAGCAGCTCGTCGTCGGCGAGGAATTCGAGGCACTGCTCCAGGCTCATCTGCTTGGGCGGGACCAGACGCAGCGCGTCGTCCGAGCCGGAGGCGCGCATATTGGTCAGCTGCTTTTTCTTGCAGACGTTGACGGTGATATCCTCCTGCTTGGGGCTGACGCCCACGACCATGCCCTCGTACACCGGCACGCCCGCGCCGATGAACAGCTGACCGCGCTCCTGCGCGTTGAAGAGGCCGTAGGTGATGCTCTCGCCGGTCTCAAAGGCGACGAGGGAGCCGGTGCTTCGGCGCGCCAGATCGCCCTTGTAGGGCGCGTAGGAGTCGAACACGCTCGCCATAATGCCCTCGCCTTTGGTGTCGGTAAGGAACTCGTTGCGGTAGCCGAACAGGCCGCGCGCGGGGACGAGGAATTCGACCTTCATGCGGGTGCCGACCGGCGTCATCTCGACCATGTCGCCCTTGCGGGAGCCGATCTTCTCGATGACCGCGCCGACGCTCTCAGCGGGCACGTCCACGACCAGACGCTCGATGGGCTCGCACTTCTTGCCGTCGATGGTCTGGTACAGCACGCGCGGGGGCGAGACCTGAAACTCATAGCCCTCGCGGCGCATGGTCTCGATGAGGATGGACAGCGACATTTCGCCGCGGCCCGCGACGTTAAAGGCGTCCATTGCGCCCTCAATCTCGGTCACGCGCAGAGAAACGTCCTTGAGCGTTTCGCGGAACAGACGCTCGCGCAGCTGGCGGGAGGTGACGAACTTGCCGTCGCGGCCCGCAAAGGGGGAATCGTTGATGGAGAAGGTCATTTCCATCGTCGGCGCGGAGATCTTCACAAAGGGCAGCGCCTCCACGCACTCGGGCGCGCAGATGGTGTCGCCGATGGTAATATCGCCGATGCCGGACAGGCAGATGATGTTGCCCGCGGTGGACTCGGTAACGGGCTTCTTGCCCAGACCGTCGAACTCGTAGAGGGAGACCGCCTTCGCCTTCTTCAGCGCGGCGTCGGGGTTGTGGTAGTTGCAGACCATGATCTCTTGATTCTGCTTGAGCGCGCCGCGCTCAATGCGTCCGATGGCCATGCGGCCGACAAACTCGTTGTAGTCGATGGCGGAGACGAGCATCTGGAAGGGCTGGTCGACGTCGGCCTCGGGCGCGGGAATGTAGTTGAGGATGGTATCAAAGAGCGGCTTGAGATCGGTGCCGGGCTCATCGGGCGAATAGCTCGCCGTGCCTTGACGGCCGGAGCAGAAGAGCATGGGGCTGTCGAGCTGCTCGGGCGTGGCGTCAAGGTCGAGCAGCAGCCCGAGCACTTCGTCCACGACCTCATGGATGCGCTGGTCGGGGCGGTCGATCTTGTTGACGACTACAATCACGCGGTGGCCCAGCTCCAGCGCGCGGGAAAGCACAAAGCGCGTCTGCGGCATGGGACCCTCGGCGGCGTCCACGAGCAGAATGACGCCGTTGACCATCTTGAGGATACGCTCCACCTCGCCGCCGAAGTCGGCGTGGCCCGGGGTATCGACAATGTTGATCTTGGTGTCGCCATAGTGGATGGCGGTATTTTTGGCAAGGATGGTGATGCCGCGCTCGCGC
>DJRC01000026.1:0-1815 GCA_002437735.1 Oscillospiraceae bacterium UBA6370
GTCGCCGCAGATGCCGTAGTCGGCGATCTCGAAGATGGGAGCGGTCTCGTTCTTGTTGACCGCGATGATGCACTCGGACTCGCTCATACCGGCCTTGTGCTGGATGGAGCCGGAGATACCGAGGGCAATGTAGACCTTCGGGTGAACGGTCTTGCCGGTCTGACCGACCTGATGGTCGGCGGTGAGCCAGCCGGAGTCGATGGCAACACGGCTGCCGCCGACGACGCCGCCGAGCACCTCCGCCAGCTCCTCGGCCAGCTTGATGCCGCCCTCGACGTCCTTGGAGATACCACGGCCGACGGAGACGATGTAATCGGCACCGATCAGGTCAACGAGCTTCTTCGCGGCCTTGACGACCTCGACGACCTCGGTGTCCATATCGGCCTCGCTCAGGGTGAAGCTGGGCTTGGTGATCTTCACCGCGTCCGCCTTGGCCTGATCGAAGGGAGCCTTCTTCATAACGCCGGGGCGAACGGTCGCCATGGCGGGACGGAAGCGCGGGCAGATGATGGTGGCCATCAGGTTGCCGCCGAACGCCGGACGGGTCATCTTGAGGTCGCGGGACACATCGTGGTCCTGACCCATGACCTTGGCGGTGTTCATCTTCTCAATCTTCTCCTCGGGCAGCGTGGAGGCGCTGCGCAGGAAGTCCTTGTAGATGGGCATATCGACGTCGAGGTGCGTGCAGTCGGCGCACAGACCGGTGTGCAGACGGGCCGCGCAGCGGGGACCGAGGTCACGGCCGATGTTGGTCGCGCCGATGAGGAACGCCTCGGGCTTCATCTCGGAGATGACGTCACAGATGACCTTAGCATAAGCGTCGGTCGTGTAGTTCTTGAGCAGAGGATGCTCGCAGACGATGACCTCGTCCGCGCCGTAGCCGCCGAGCTCCTTGGCGATGCCCTCGACGTTGTCGCCGAGCAGCAGACCGCAGAGGTTCACGCCCAGCTCGTCCGCCAGCTTGCGGCCCTCGGAGATCAGTTCAAAGGTGGTGGGCATCATCTTGCCCTGACGCTGCTCGCAGAAGACCCAAACGTTCTTGAAGGCAGCGAGATCCATGCTGTTATAATTCTCAACCATTGTCGTACTCTCCTTCCCTTAAATGATGTGTTTCTCAGACAGGATACCGGCGAGCTTCTCGCAGGTCTTCATGTCGTTGCCCTCGAGCATCTGGCCGGCGCCCTTCTGCGGGGGAGTGAAAGAGGTCAAGATGTTGGTGGGGCTGCCCTTGAGGCCGATGGTGGTGGCGTCAATCAGGGGATGATCCTTCAGGGCGTTGTAGTCCAGAACGGTCACGGGCTTGGAGTAGCACTCAAACACGCCGGAAACGCTCATGTAGCGCGGGGTGTTCAGTTCCTTGATGCAGGTGATGAGGCAGGGGGTGTTGACCTTGATGGTCATGTAGCCGTCCTCGAGCATACGCTTGATGGTCAGCGTGTCGCCGTCCTTCTGGATGTCGGCGGCGTAGGTGACCTGCGGGAGGTGCAGCTTCTCGGCCATCTGGGGGCCGACCTGCGCGGTATCGCCATCGATGGCCTGACGGCCGCAGAAGACGATGTCGTCCTTGTCGAGGCCGATGGTATCCACGGCGGCGGCGAGGATCTGGGAGGTGGCGTAAGTATCGGAACCGCCGAACTCACGGGCGGAAACGAGATAGCCTTCGTCCGCGCCCATGGCGATCAGCTCGCGCAGCATACCCTCTGCCGGCGGGGGACCCATGGTGACGACGAGGACCTTGCAGCCGGTAGCGTCCTTGATCTTGAGGGCAGCCTCGACGGCGTTCATATCATCGGGGTTGATGATGGTCTGCATGGA
>DJRC01000026.1:1919-39078 GCA_002437735.1 Oscillospiraceae bacterium UBA6370
ACCTTACCGGAGGTATCGGGGACCTGCTTAACGGAAACGATGATCTTCATTGTTTTGTTACCTCCTCTTTCTTAGTTCACGCCGAGATACTTGGCGACGACCATACGCTGGACCTCGGAAGTACCCTCATAGATCTCGGTGATCTTCGCGTCGCGCATCATGCGCTCAACGGGATACTCACGGGTGTAGCCGTAACCGCCGAAGAGCTGGACCGCGCGGCGGGTGACGTCGGAAGCGGTCTCCGCGGCGAAGAGCTTGGCCATGGCAGCGTCCATGGAGTAATCCTCATGGTTCTGCTTCTTGCAGGCAGCGGCGTAAACGAGGTACTGAGCAGCCTGAGTGCGGGTGTGCATATCGGCCAGCTGGAACTGGGTGTTCTGGAACTGGCTGAGGCGGCGGCCGAACTGGATGCGCTCCTTGGTGTACTTGACCGCCTCGTTGATGGCGCCCTCGGCAAGGCCCAGAGCCTGGGAAGCAATGCCGATACGGCCGCCGTCGAGGGTCTTCATAGCGATCTTGAAGCCCTCGCCTTCCTTACCGAGCAGGTTCTCCTTGGGAACGACGCAGTCCTCGAAAACGAGGTCGCAGGTGGAGCTGCCGCGGATACCCATCTTCTTCTCGTGCTTACCGGTGGAGAAGCCGGGGAAAGTGCTCTCGACAATGAAAGCGGAAATGCCGTGGTTGCCCTTGCTCTTGTCGGTCATGGCGAACACGACGAAGGTGGAGGCAACGTTGCCGTTGGTGATGAAGCACTTGCTGCCGTTGAGGACGTAGTCGCCGTTCTCATTCTTGACAGCGATGGTCTGCTGGCCGGAAGCGTCCGTGCCGGCGCCGGGCTCGGTCAGGCCGAACGCGCCGATCTTGCGGCCGGAGAGAAGGTCGGGCAGATACTTCATCTTCTGCTCCTCGGTGCCGTTCTCGAAGATCGGGGCGCAGCACAGGGAGGTATGAGCGGAAACAACGACCGCGGTGGTGCCGCAGACCTTCGCCAGCTCCTCAACGCACATGGCATAGCTCAGAACGTCGCCGCCCGCGCCGCCATACTGCTTGGGGAAGTAAATGCCCATCATGCCGAGCTTGGCCATCTTTTCGACGGTCTCCATGGGGAAGCGCTCTTCCTCATCGAGTTCTTCGGCTAAAGGCTTGACTTCGGTTTCTGCAAATTCGCGATACATTTTGCGAACCAGCAGATGCTCTTTGGACAGATGGAAATCCATAGTCTTTTTGCTCCTTCACTATAAATTATTTGGATTGTCTAATTTTTCACAAATCAGTCCCGTTCTTCTGTATTATAAGCTTTCGGCGCTCAATACGCAAGGAAAAGTCTCAAATCATTTCGCGATTTGAGACTTTCACCAAATATGCACAAAATTTTTTGTCTCTTCTGCCCTTTTTGTGAAGGAATCCTTTCATTTTTGGAATCCTCTACATTTTCTGTTTTCATAGCGAGGCGGAAAAAGCACCGCCGAAGCGGCGCTTCGGCGGTGCTTTTTTCTCATTTGGCGTATTCGATGACCTTGGTCTCACGCAGCACATGGACCTTGATCTGACCGGGATACTCGAGCTCGCTCTCGATGCGCTTGGCCAGCTCGCGGGCAAGGATGACCATATCGTCCTCGCTCACCTGCTCGGGCTTGACCATCACGCGGACCTCGCGGCCCGCCTGAATGGCGTAGGAGGTCTCGACGCCGGGGTAGGAGCCGGTGATCTCCTCGAGCTTTTCGAGGCGCTTGATGTAGTTCTCGATGTTCTCGCGGCGGGCGCCGGGACGCGCGGCGGAGATGGCGTCGGCAGCCTGCACAAGGCAGGCGACGACGGTCTGCGGCTCGACGTCGTTGTGGTGCGCCTGTACCGCGTGGATAACGTCCTCACGCTCGTGGTACTTGCGCAGGAACTCCACGCCGAGCGCGACGTGGGTGCCCTCAAGCTCGTGGTCGACGGCCTTGCCGATATCGTGCAGCAGGCCCGCGCGCTTCGCCGTGGCGACATCCGCGCCGAGCTCGGCGGCCATCATGCCGGCAAGATGCGCGACCTCGATGGAGTGCTGGAGCACGTTCTGCCCGTAGCTCGTGCGGTAATGCAGGCGGCCGAGCAGCTTCACCAGCTCGGGGTGCAGACCGCGCACGCCGGTCTCGAGCACCGCGCGCTCGCCCTCGGACTTGATGACGGCGTCCACCTCGCGGCGGGCCTTGGCGACCATCTCCTCGATGTGGGTGGGGTGGATACGGCCGTCGGCGATCAGCTTTTCGAGCGCCAGACGCGCGACCTCGCGGCGCACCGGCTCGAAGCAGGAGACGGTGATGGCCTCGGGCGTATCGTCGATGATGAGATCGACGCCCGTAAGCGTTTCAATGGTGCGGATGTTGCGGCCCTCGCGGCCGATGATGCGTCCCTTCATCTCGTCATTGGGCAGGGGAACCACGCTGACGGTGATCTCGGCGACGTGATCGGCGGCGCAGCGCTGAATGGCGGACGCCACGATCTCGCGGGCATACTGGTCCGCTTCGTCCTTGGCGCGGGCCTCGATCTCCTTGATCTTGAGGGCAGTCTCGTGGGTGACCTCGGACTCGACCTGCTCGATCAGGTACTTCTTGGCCTCGTCAGCCGTAAAGCCGGAGATGCGCTCGAGCATCTCGGTCTGGCTGCGCTTGATGATCTTGATCTCTTCGTTCTCCTTATCCAGAGCGGCGTGCTTCTGGGCAAGGGTCTCTTCCTTCTTCTCGATCGCGTCGGTCTTGCGGTCGATGTTTTCTTCCTTTTGCTGCAGGCGGCGTTCCTGCTTCTGCAGGTCGGCACGACGTTCCTTTTCTTCCTTCTCGTATTCCTTGCGGGAGCGGAGGATCTCCTCCTTCGCCTCCAGCGTGGCCTCGCGTTTTTTGCTCTCGGCGCTCTTGATGGCATCGTTGATGATGCGCAGCGCCTCCTCTTCGGCGTTGGCGATCTTTTCCTTATCGTCCTTCGCCTTCTTGTTGCGGTACAGAATACAAGCAAGAATACCAATGAAAAGTCCCGCCGCCAAGCCGATGACAAGGCTGGGTATATTCATTCGATTCCTCCTGTGTCCACTTTTGCTTCCATCGGAGCGGCCGGTCCGGCCGTGTCCCGATGGTATATCAAAACGGGTTTTTGAATCAACAAACGGGAGAGCCCCTTCTCTCCCCTCCATAAATCCACCGAATATTGTAACCTTTTTGTAAACAAGTGTCAAGCAAAAACTATTTGTCGAAAAAGCGCGCGGGCGTCAGGGTGTCAGCTCTCGATGTAGGCCTCGGCGGCGTAGCCGACGCTGCCGTTGTAATGCACCACGTTCCAGCCCTGCCACGCGCCGTAGACCGTGACCGACGCGCCGTTCGGCATGCGCGCGATGGTCTGCCCCGCGGCGCTCGGGTAGCTGCGCAGGCGCAGCGGCGAGCCGCTCGTGGAGACAGTGCCCTGCACGACCGGCTGCGGCTCGATGAACGGCAGGCCGAAATACTCCGTCAGCGAGCGCGCCAGCTCACGCGCGATGGCGTCCATGTTATTTTCTACCCAAGCAGCATCGGCGTAATTGTCGTGATAGCCCAACTCAAGCAGATTTGCCGGATACTTCGGCTGGCGCACCTCGCCGAGCGCGGTGGTGGAGACGGTGCGCACGAGGTCGGGCAGCGGGTAGACGCGCTTGAGGTTTGCGGCGAACAGCTCCGCCGCGCGCTTTCCCTCCGCGCTCGTCGGATAGTAAAACACGAGTACGCCGCGCACATTGCCGGAATTTTCCGGCGCGGCGGCGTTGGAGTGGAGCGCCAGGTAGAAGTCAAAGCCGCCGAGGCGGTTCGCCTGCGCGATGGAGGACGCGGCGGTCATGTCCGGCGTGTTGCGCACAAAGCGGATGCCGTTGGCATAAAGATACGGCTCCAGCGCGTCGGCGAGCAGGTTCATATTATACTCCTCGCTGCCGCTTCCGGTGATGTAGGGATTTGACTCCTGCGTGGAGGGGCTGAGATAGATTTTCGGCATAACGACGCCTCCCTTTCCCTGCATCTTATGAGCCGCCGCGCCGTTTCATGTGCCGGCTTTTCGAATATCGGGAGCAAATGGGCAAAAATAAAGAGACGCCGAAGCGTCTCTTTATTTTCTCGTGTTTTCGGGAGCTCAGGCCGCAGCCTTCTTCTCTCTCTTGTTCTCGATCTTCTGGATGGCAAAGATGGCAACCAGAATGACGATACCGATGATGTCGGTGATGGTCTCGGGAATGATCATCATCAGACCGCCCGCCGTCAAAATGATGCGGGTGTACCACTTCATGTCGTGGATTAGGTAGCCCATGAGGCCGGAGGCGATGGAGAGCATACCGAGCGTCGCGGTGACGGTGATGGAGACCACGCTCCAAACGGTGACGTTGTCGCCGACGAAGATCATCGCATTGTTGTAAGCGAAGATGTAGGGGATGATGAACGCGGCGATCGCCAGACGGGTGGCGTTGAACGCGGTCTTCATCGGGGGCGCCTTGGCGATGGCGGAGCCTGCGTAGGCAGCCAGCGCGACGGGAGGCGTGATGTCGGCGACGATGCCGAAGTAGAACACGAACATATTGGCCGCCAGAACGTGCATATTCATGCCGTTGATGAGGATGGGCGCGCAGGTGGAGGCCATGATGATGTAGTTCGCGGTCGTGGGCACGCCCATGCCGAGGATGATGCAGCAGACCATCGTGAGGAACAGGGCGATGAACAGGTGACCGCTGGAGAGTCTCACGACGTAGGTGATGAGCTTGCCGCCGAGGCCGGTCATCGTGATGCACACGGAGATGATGCCGGCGATGCCGCAGGCAATGCCGATGGACAGGCAGTTCTTGCCGCCGTTTTCAAGACCGTTGACGAACTTGGTCGGGGTCATGCGGTCGTCCTTATTGATGAGGCTGACCGCGATAGCGACGAGCGTCGCATAGATGGCGCTCTTGGCCATGGTCTGACCGGCAATGACCATCCAGGTCAGGACGATTAGGGGCAGGAGCAGATACATCTTCGGCAGAAGGCGCTTCCACTTGGGCAGCTCTTCACGCTTGAGGCCGACGAGGCCGAGCTTCTTGGCCTTGAAGTGGACGCCGAGGAAGATGCCGAGGAAGTACAGGAACGCGGGCAGGATCGCACGGACGATGATCTCAGAATACTCGTAGCCGGTCATTTCCGCCATGATGAACGCCGCAGCGCCCATGATGGGGGGCATAATCTGGCCGCCGGTGGAGGCAGCCGCCTCGACCGCGCCGGCGAACTCGCCGGGATAGCCGGTCTTCTTCATCATCGGGATGGTCACGGAGCCGGTGGTAACGGTGTTGCCGACGGAGGAGCCGGAGACCATGCCGCACAGGGCGGAGGAGACAACCGCGACCTTCGCGGGACCGCCGGACGCCCAGCCGACCAGCGCGTTCGCGCAGTCGATGAAGAAGTTGGCGACACCGGTCGCCTCAAGGAACGCGCCGAACATCATGAACAGCGCGATGTAGGTCGAGCAGACGGAGATCGGCGTGCCGATGATGCCGTTGGTGGTATAGAAGATGTTGTAGACCACCAGGTCCAGGCTCATGTGACGGCCGACAAAGGCATAGAGGACGAACACAGCCGCCACGCACAGGATGGGAACACCGACCGCACGGCGGCAGCACTCGGCGAGCACCAAAATGCCGACGATGCCGAGGATGACCTCGGTCTGGCCGATGGCGATACCCATGGAGACGATCTTCTTGAAGTTCGCCACATAGTAGAAGTAGGGGATACAGCCCACGATGGCAAGCAGAATGTCATACCAGGGCATGGAGTTGGGCTTTACATTGCCCTTCTTGGCGGGGTAGACGAAGAACGTGAACAGAATGACCATGCCCACGAACAGGCAGCGGCGGATCTGTCCGCTCCAGGTGGCCCACAGGTTCATGTAGACCATGAAGAGCATGAAGGCGGCGAGCACGAAGCGGATGATCTGCTTCGGCACACCCTCCCAGATACGAACGTTGGATTCGCGGTCGTATTTCTTCATAATTTCGTCGACGTCGGCAGCAGTGCCGATGTCGGCGTCGTTCTCAACGACCGGCTGATCCAATACTTTCTTTTCAGCGTCAGACATTGGTTTTTTTCTCCTCCTTTTTATTGGTGAACACCGTGACGTCAATAGAGGAAGAACTCATAATTGAGCGTCACCAGCGAATTTCTTCCACACAAATCACGCAGACTGATATCCGGGCCGTCCTTTACCTTCAAAAAGAAGTCGTAAACGGTAGCCACGGCATAACAGACTCCGGTCCTATCCTGATGTATGCCGGTGATGAGCATGGCTCCGTCGTCGGTATAGCTGAGCTCCTCTCCGGGATTCAGCTCCACCTGCACGCCGGCGCCGTAAGCATAATACTTACACTCCTCGGCATAGATCTTTCCTTCACTGATCTCAAAGGTGTCCGTCAGCGGATATTGGTTGACGGAATGCTTAAAGGTAATGGAAAAGCGATCCCCCTCGTCCATGCGGTAGCGCGCATAGAGCTCGCCGCTGTCCTTATTGCGGAGCGTCAGGTAATAGCCGGCGCGGGGAATCAAGAGGGAGGCCGCTGCAATAATCAAGACTATTGCAGCGGCCATGCTTATGCGTTGTCGCAGTTGCACTTTCGCACTCTTTCAGGATTGGGTGTTCTTACAGAACGCCGATCTCCTTGTAGTACTTCTCAGCGCCGGGATGCAGGTCGAAGGAACCATCGACAGCACCCTCGGGGCTCAGATAACCGAACTTGGCCTGAGCCTTGGCCAGATCGCCCTGATTGTCGAACATGGCCTTGGTGATCTCATAAACGACATCCTCGCTGAGGTCCTTGGAGGCGGTGAAGACGGCCTTGACGGCGACGCAGACGGTCTCGTCCGCAACGCAGCTGTAGGTGCCGGCGGGCAGGTTATCCTGGACCAGGAACGGATAGTTGGTGGTCAGGTAGGAAACAGCCTCTTCGCTGAGGGAGGGCATATTGAAGTTGTAGGTGGTGGACAGGTCGGTCAGAGCGGGGGTGGGAGCACCGGAAACGGTGAAGGCCGCAACGCACTGGCCGTTCTTGAGGGCCTCAGCACCGCCGGCAAAGCCGTCGTACATGGGGTCGATATCCTCAAAGGTCATGCCGTAGGCTTCGAGGACCTGAGCCGCGTTCAGAGCGGTACCGGAGCCGACGTCGCCGACGCAGACGGTCTTGCCCTTGAGGTCTTCAATGCTCTTGATCTCGGGAGCGGTGACGAGCTGGACGGTCTCGTTGTAAACGCCCGCGACCCAAAGGGAGTTCTTGTCGGCAGCGCCGTCGAACATGGTCTCACCGCCGGAGCCGTTGTGAGCATAGTTCAGAACGTCGGACTGCAGGATGGACATCTGGGCCTGGTTGGCGGTGACGAGCTGGACGTTCGCCTTGGAGGCGCCGGAGTCGACAGCGGTGAGCTTGGACAGGCTCAGCTTGTCGCCGATGGTGGTGACGAGCGCGTTGCCAACGGCATAGTAAGTACCGGAGGTGCCGCCGGTGGCGATGACGATGTCAACAGGAGCGGCAGGGGTATCGGTCTGCTGGGTGTCGCCGTCGGTGCTGGGAGTCTCGGTGTTCTTATCGCCGCAGGCAACAAGAGCGAAGATCATAGCGACGGACAGGATGAGGGCTAAGAACTTTTTCATACGCAATCTCCTTTTTGTTTTACCGTTTCGGCAACGTTACCGCCGGTCGGGGACATTCTGCACAGCGTTGTCCAATGCTGTGCATGAGCGCCGGCCGGCGCTTCCTCGTTTTGCAAAACGGCCAATGTACCTCTTCGAGGCATAGCCATTATAACTTATTGCAAGTTTTATTGCAAGACACTTTTATACTTTTGGCTATTCGCACAAAATTAAGGCAAAATCTTTTTTTCTCAGCCCTTTCTTTTTCCACTCCTTCCGTTATTTCACACAAATTTTTTGGCGACGACAAATTTTTACTTTTTCTTTCTATATAAAATTTTCATGCACCTTATTATGATTTATGCAAGTTTTCCTTCACCGTCCGTCATTTCAGCCAAATTCGAGGCAAAAAAACAGTCACTCTGACGAGTGACTGTTTTTCCAAAAATAGCGGTTTACTTCTGCTCCTTGTTGTCCACAACGCGCTTGAGCAGGGCGGAGAACTCGTCCACGCTCATCGCGCCGAGGTCGCCGTCCGCGCGGTGGCGCGGGGAGACGGTGCCGTTCTCCATGTCGCGGTCGCCGACGATGACCATGTAGGGCACCTTCTCGGTCTGCGCGTCGCGGATCTTGCGGCCGATCTTCTCATTGCGGTAGTCGACCTCGGTGCGGAAGCCCTGCTCCTCGAGCTGCGCGGCGACCTTCTCGCAGTATTCGTTCGCGCGGTCGGTGACGGGCAGGAACTTCGCCTGCACGGGAGCGAGCCATGCCGGGAACGCGCCCATCGTCTCCTCGATGAGGTAGGCCATGAAGCGGTCGAGGGAGCCGAGGATCGCGCGGTGGAGCACCACGGGCGTCTTTTCCTCGCCGTTGGAGTCGATATAGGTCAGGTGGAACTTGGCGGGCAGGCAGAAGTCGAGCTGGCAGGTGGACAGCGTGTATTCCGCGCCGACGGCGGGACGCACGTTCACGTCCAGCTTGGGGCCGTAGAAGGCCGCCTCGCCGATCTCCTCGGTGTAGTGGATGCCAAGCTCGTTGAGCACCTCGCGCAGGGCGTTCTCGGCGGTGTTCCACATTTCATCGTCGTCGTGGTACTTCTCCTTGTCCGCCGGGTCGCGCAGCGACAGCACGCAGCGGTAATCCGTGATGCCGAAGTCCTTGTAGGTCTCAAAGATCAGGTCGCAGACCTTGGAGAACTCGTCCTTGATCTGCTCGGGCGTGACGAACAGGTGCGCGTCGTTCTGGCAGAAGTGGCGGCCGCGCTCGATGCCCTTGAGCGCGCCGGACGCCTCATAGCGGAAGTCGTGGGCGATCTCGCCGATGCGCACGGGGAGATTGCGGTAAGAGTGGGGCTGGTTGGCGTAGATGCGCATATGGTGCGGGCAGTTCATCGGGCGCAGGACGTAGACCTCGTCGTCCACCTCCATCGCGGGGAACATATTCTGCTTGTAGTGATCCCAATGGCCAGAGGTCTTGTAAAGCTCGACCGTGCCGACGCAGGGCGTGAGCACATGCTGATAGCCCAGCTTGAGCTCCTTGTCGCGGATATAGTTTTCCAGAATGCGCCAGACCGTGTAGCCCTTGGGCAGGAACATCGGAAGGCCCCGGCCGACTAGCTCGTCGGTCATAAACAGACCCAGCTCGCGGCCGAGCTTGCGGTGGTCGCGCAGCTTGGCTTCCTCGAGCTTGGCAAGGTACTCGTCCAGCTCGTCCTTCTTCGGGAAGGCGACGCCGTAGATGCGCTGGAGCGTTTCGCGCTTGCTGTCGCCGCGCCAGTAGGCGGCGTTGCAGGCGGTCAGCTTGATGGCGTTGCCCTTGATGCGGCCGGTGGAATCGAGGTGCGGGCCGGCGCAGAGGTCGGTGAACTCGCCCTGCTTATAGAAGCTGATGTGCGCGTCGGCGGGCAGGTCGTTGATGAGCTCGACCTTGAACGGCTCGTCCTTTTCCTCCATGAATCGGATGGCTTCCTCGCGCGGGAGCTCAAAGCGCTCGAGCTTGAGCTTTTCCTTGCAGATCTTGCGCATCTCGGCCTCGATCTGCTCCAGATGCTCCGGCGTAAAGGCGAACGGCGCGAGCAGATCGTAGTAGAAGCCGGTCTCGATGCTGGGACCGATGGCGAGCTTCACCTCGGGCCACAGGCGCTTGACCGCCTGCGCCAGCACATGGGAGCAGGTATGCCAATAGGTCTTGCGGTATTCGGGATTTTCAAAGCTATACTGATTTTCTTCGTTGATCTTGACTTCTTCGGACATTTCAGTTACCTCCATTTGACTCTGAGGGTGCAAAAAAGCTCCACCCCCGACGGTATCAGGGGTGAAGCATTGTTATACTCCACGGTTCCACCCTGCTTGCGCTCGCGCGCCGCTTGTGTCCGCTGTAACGGGCGAACCCGTCCCGCTCGTCGCGGGCTGCTCGGGAGTGGTACGGCCGCCGCTCACGCAGGACGCTTGCACCGAAATGCGTCCCTCTCTGTGCGGTGCTCTGCGGTTTCTTCTCCGTCGATGCCGATTTGATGGATAGCAGTATACGCCGCCGCCGCGGATTTGTCAAGAGGCAGGCTCAGAACTCGGGCGGGCGGTTTTTGCGCAGCTTGTCCTCATCGTCCCTGCCGCCGAAAAGGTTGGAGAAAAAACCGCCGCGCGCCGCTTTCTCCTGTTCGCGCTCCGTCTCCTTCGCGCGGCGGCGCTGCTCCGCCGCCTTCCATTCGGCGCGGGAGTCCAGCACCTCGCGCGCCGCGTCCCGCAGCAGCGCGGGCGCATCCGGCGACTCCAGCAGCGCGCCGAGCTCCTCGTCGGTCCTGCCGCCGCACTCGGCGCGGTAACGGTCCTTCCGGTCCTCGCTGGGCTGATAAAAGCTGTAACGTCCGCAGCGCGGGCAGATGCACAGCTCCACCTCGATCCCCCGGCCGTCCAGCCAGATGGTGTGAAGCAGCTTTTCCGCCTCCAGCTCATACCCGCAGATACAATACTTCGTATCCAAAAGCCCCATCGCCTTCCTCCTCTTTCCCGCTTTTTAAGAAAAGAGCCGGTCGAAACCGGCTCTTTTTCTGTTATATTTTGTCGAAAAATTACTTGCTGTAATCATAGAAGCCCTTGCCGGACTTCTTGCCGAGCTGGCCGCCGCGGACCATCTTCTTGAGCAGCAGAGCGGGACGGTACTTGGGATCGCCGGTCTCCTCGAGCAGCACGTTCATGATGGCGAGGCAGACGTCCAGACCGATGAAGTCGCCGAGGGCGAGGGGGCCCATGGGATGGTTCGCGCCGAGCATCATGGCCTTGTCGATGTCCTCGACGGAGGCGACGCCGGTCTCAACGAGGCCGATGGCTTCGTTGATCATAGGGATGAGGATCTTGTTGACGACGAAGCCGGGAGCCTCGGCGACCTCGACCGGCTGCTTGCCGATCTCCTCGGAGAGCTTGTAGATGAAGTCGAAGGTCTCCTGCGTGGTGTTCGCGCCGCGGATAACCTCGACGAGCTTCATGCTGGGAACGGGATTGAAGAAGTGCATACCGATGACGGGGTGCTTGAGGCCAAGACCCATCTCGGTGACGGACAGGGAGGAGGTGTTGGTGGCAAAGATGGTGGATTCCTTGCACAGCTCATCCAGCTCGCTGAGCATGGCGCGCTTGTACGCCATCTCTTCCTTGGCGCACTCGATGACGAGGTCGGCATCGGCGGCGGCGGACTTCTCCTCCACGAAGATATTGGCCATCAGGGCATCCTTGGCCCCCTGGGTCATCTTGCCCTTCTCGACGCGCTTCTGCAGGGAAGCGTCGAGCTTGTCCTTGTGGCGCTGCGCGGAAGCGACGCTGGAAGCGTACATCAGAGTGGTGTGGCCGTGTGCCGCGAAGACCTGCGCGATGCCGCTGCCCATGGTGCCGGCGCCGAAAACTGCAACTTTCATTTTTGTGTTCCTCCTATGAATTGAAATTTATGAATTGTCAAGTAACGCTTACTTGTTGGTGAACGGTTCGTGCTTGCGCTTTTCGAGGAAGGCGCCCATGCCCTCCTGCTGGTCGGCGGTCTGGAAACAGGAGCCGAAGGCCTTCTCCTCGACCACCACAGCCTCGTCCATCGGGAGGTCGAGCCCCTCGTTGATGGCCTTCTTCGCCGCGCGCACCGCGATGGGCGCGTTCGCCGCGATCTGGGAGGCGAGCTTCTCCGCCGCAGTGTAGAGCTCCGCGAGCGGATAAACGGCGTTGACCAGACCGATACGCAGCGCCTCGTCCGCCTTGATGTTACGGGCGGTGTAGACCATCTGCTTGGCCATGCCGGGGCCGACCAGGCGCGCGAGACGCTGGGTGCCGCCGAAGCCGGGGGTGATGCCGAGGCCCGTTTCGGGCTGGCCGAACACGGCGGTATCGGAGCAGATGCGGAAATCACAGCTCATGGCGAGCTCACAGCCGCCGCCGAGCGCGTAGCCGCCGACCGCCGCGATGGTGGGAATGGGCAGGGTCTCGAGCTTGCGCATCACGTCGTTGCCCTGCTTGCCGAAGCTCTCGCCCTCAGCCTTGGTGAGGCCCTTCATCTGCGCGATGTCCGCGCCGGCGACGAAGGACTTCTCCCCCGCGCCGCGCACGATCAAGCAGCGGACGGCGTCGAGGTCGATGGCGTCGAGCGCCGCGTCAAGATCGGCGAGCACCTGCGAGTTGAGCGCGTTGAGCGCCTCGGGACGGTTGATGATGAGATACGCGACCGCACCCTGCGGTTCATAGGTCACGAAAGACATGGTATGCCCTCCTTGTTTTCTCTTAATGGGGCTATTATATGCAATTCCCCCGCGTTTTGCAAGAGGAATATCATTTCATTTGAAATTATTTCCAGTTTGGTCGCATTTTTTGCAAGAATTGATTCATTTTCGACAATGTAACGCAGTTCCTGCGGCAAATTCCTCTTCGCTGACGGAAAGACTTCATTTTTCTCTTGTGTTATCGCCGCGTTTCCGCTATGATAGGCAGGAAACGAACGCAAAAAGCGAGGTATTTCCCCATGCGAATGAGAAAGAAAAAGAATCTGCTGCCGCGCATGGAGCGCTGCGCGGCGCTGCAGATCAAGGACCCCATCGCGCACCGCGGCCATTGGCGCGAGCTGATGCCGGAGGCCCGCGAGCTGCGCGTGGAGCTGGGCTGCGGCAAGGGACGCTTCACCGTGGGCACCGCCGCCGTGGAGCCAGACGTGCTGTTCGTGGCGGTGGAGATGGTGCCCGACGCGATGGTGGTCGCCATGGAGCGCTGCGCCGCCGAGGGGCTTCGGAACGTCCGCTTCATCGACGCGAACGCGAACATCCTGCCCGAGTTTTTCGCCCCGGGCGAGGTCGACCGCATCTACATCAACTTCTGCGACCCATGGCCGACGAAGCGCCACGCCAAGCGCCGCTTGACGCACGGCAATTTCCTCAGGCTCTACCGCAAGGTGCTCAAGGACGGCGGACAGCTCCATTTCAAGACGGACAACGCCCCGCTCTTCGCCTGGTCGGTGGAGGAGATCCCGCAGTTCGGCTTCACGCTCTCCGAGGTCACGGACGACCTGCACGCGAACGGCGCCGTCGGCGTGATGACCGACTACGAGGCGAAGTTCCACGAGCTGGGCACGCCTATCCATCGTCTGGTCGCCACGATGACGCCGTGGGATGAGCCGGAGGAAGAATAACGACCGCGCAACGCGCGGCAACGAACAAAGGGGGGATTCTCTACCGTAGAGAATCCCCCCTTTGGAACCCCAAGAGAGCGCAAGGGCTGCGCCCTTGACCCCACATTGTCAACCCCTGCGGAAATGATACTGCACGCGCTGCGCAAAGGAGTGCGTGCAATGTTTGATGCGGCTTTCGATTTGGCTTGCGCCTATATCCGCTCAGCCGCTGTTGCTGCGGGGTTTCGGAAGATCATTTTGCGGCGGCTTCTAAAGCGGTCAGAATTTCTTCGCGCATTTTCTCAAGCTCGCCCTGCTCCAGATGGATGAGCGCGGCTGCCGCGCCCGATGCCAGCGTGATGATCTTCGTCCGGTATGGCGAGCGGGAAAAGTTACGTCCCCGCATGGCTTCCTTTGCCACGGACAAGGTATCCGCCAAGACCTGCGATAGAAATGCATGGTCTTTTTCTCCTGCATTTCGGGAGAGAAACAGCAGCTTGCTGTGCATTTTCAAATAGCAAAGCTGATAAATCCCCATACCTTACTACCCCCCCAATATCTGATGCAAGCATTATCTAATGCATCAGTCTATATGTCAAGAGGAATGCTTCCTTAGAATAGCACTAATTCATTAGCTAATGGGAGCATGAGATATGGTGACATTAAATGCACTGGCACTTTTGGAGCGCAAAGGGAAAACAAAATATTGGTTATATCAACAGCTCGGTATGAGCTACCAGAACTTCAGCAAAATGGTAAACAACCAAACAAAGTCGATTCGATACGAAAATATTGAGGTCCTTTGTCAGCTTCTTGATTGTACACCAAACGAGCTTTTTACCTTCACGGACGAGCAATAATAGCCTCGTAACCCCACCGCAGAGCGGCAGCGGCCCCTCATGTTTTTTCCGACCGCTTTTGCACATACAAAAGCGGTCCCTGCGGAGCACAGGCGTGCTCTGTCCCGCGCCGCCCAGTGCAAAATGGTTCTCTTCCAAAAGAGAATCGCCCTTGCGAAAAGGAGAAGGGCAGATGGCCCCTTTGTTATAAAAAAGAGACGCTCTGGGGGGCGTTCACTTAGGGATTATTGAAAACAACGATATTTTTTGAGTGTCTCCCGTTGTTCTGCCGTCATGGAGTCATGTTGCCGATCCCGGTTTCGCCCCATTTGTTCGATTAGTTCCTTGATTGCCCAGCTACTTTTCTTGCTCTGTTCCCGGGGATTTATGTTCCCGTACCAGAACTCTTCCAGAATGTTACCCATATCACACATCCTTGCAGCGAGAGGCTATGCCATAGAAAGTACAACAAGTCCAGATAACAAGCTGTGAACGAAAGAAGGCCACACACAACAGGTTATAGAATCTGCTGTGCATCTATTTAGGATAACGGATTCATTTAAAAACCTTCAGCTGTGCAAAACAGCTATTTTTAAAACGCCATTTTTGTGCAAATAGACGATATTTATTCTCCCCGATAAAATATATTGTAAAATTCGGGAGAATCTGATATGATGTGTTCACCCATCCCCGATAAATACATTCATTTTATCGGGCAAATTGAAAAGAAGGGGTGAATCGTATGATTACCGTTACTTCCAAAAACTTACTGGATTTCATTAGGAACTACTTTGAAAGCCTTGGGCTGGGCTTGGAGGCTGCTGATTATTTCACCGCCAAGAACTTTGCCGAGGGACTTGTGCTCAAGCTGCCTGCTGTTTGTCTCGTTCCAGGCAACAAACCCGCAAACTCTCGCAGCAAGCAAACACACATTCACGTCACGGGCAATAATAGATACTTTTTCTTCAATGCTGAGTCTGTCGATTCTGCGATTGACTCATCGGAGGATTTCCGTCAGAATGTCTTCGTATCAAAGCAAAACTTGAAAGCACTCAGCAACGAAGAGATTACCAATAATGGGTTGTATTTCCAACTTTCTTATACGATGACTAAAATCGCCTGCAGAGCATCGCAGGACGCCCAAGTGCAGGTTAGCAAACTCCGTATGGATGGCCCCCTCTTCATCGAATTAAGAAATTGTCTCTATGAGAACGACCTCCTAGTGTTCTTAAAGTTACGCACAGGCAATGCCATGGTAGCAGTGGGTATCCCACGCTCGTTCTATGAGGGTAAGTATGAGTTCCAGAGTGATATATACTCTGGCCTAGAAAGCAAGGGTACTGTTACTGTAAAAAATGCGTTAGCAGCTGTTATGAACGAGTACGAAAACTCCGCTGTCGTTGACGGTGATGATGCCATTTCTGATGCCATTTATCAAGAGATGGTAAACGATGCCCCTGTAATCTCCACGGTCTGTGAACCCGTAGCCTATGTGCCACCAAATAGTGCGAAAACAACAAAATCCTCTCGTCCGTCCACAAATCCATCGTTGGGTAAGGAGGCAATTGCTCGAAATAAGTACTGTTGCGCTGTTAACGAAAGTCACCCCACTTTTATCAAAAAAGATGGGGGTAGATATATGGAAGTTCATCATTTGATTCCTTTGGAATGGCAGAGTGTATTCACCTATAAGTTGGATGTATGCGCAAATCTTGTCCCACTCTGTCCGCTGTGCCATAAGCTTATCCACTACGGAAGAATGAAAGATAAAAGGCCTATTTTAACCCGTCTCTATAACGAGCGAAAAGAGGCCCTAAGCAAAAGTGGTCTTGAGATTACACTGGAAGAACTGATTAGATTCTATGAATGAGTACAAATAGCATCCGGACTACCAGCAGTATCATGCCAATATGTGACACCCCCCTGTTGAAGTGACGCCATTTCAACAGGGGGGTGCGGACTATTCTATTTTCAGAAGCTGTTCTTTAATAGCCTGTGAAATCACCCTACCCAACATAGGAGGGACAGAATTACCGATCTGCATATATGTTTTAGTATAAGCTCCACGGAAGAAATAGTCATCGGGATACGATTGAACTCTGGCTGCCTCTCTCGGGGTAAGGCCTCTAGCTTGAGTCGGGTGGATGTACATATTGCAGTCAAATTTCATATGAGCTGTTATGGTTTTACATACCTTGTCCGGCTCAAGTTTGAAGTATTTGTCTTTGAATATGTCATTTCTCCGAGCATAGGGCATAATATCTGCAATTTTAGGATCATCGGATTTATCGCCAGGATTAAGTCGGCCAAAAATCTCAATATCGCGGTCATTATTGTATCGTGCCTTATGATTGAACACTGCGGGGATCTGTCGGCCTTGATTAATCGTATCAATATATTCGTTGCTCAATCCCGTTGAACGATCGATAATTCTACCTGTTTCATCGCTCTCGGCAGCGGTTGCATTTTTTACCCGACTTGCCTGCAAAGGCTTTAGCCCAAACAGAGCCTCGGAAAGAGTACGCTCAGGTATCTGTGCACAGATTTCTGCAATCCTTGTAAAGATCACATCATTATCACAACCGATGCGGTTGCCAATGAAAATTAAGCGTTCGCGATTTTGAGGAACTCCGCAATCTTTGGCATTAAGAATTCGGGCAGAAACAGCGTATCCTACCTGTTCAAAATCTTCAATCACTTGGCTGGCAACGGATAACATACCTTTCACGTTCTCCATTACAAAGAAATGCGGCAGGATCAACTTGAGAACTTCTATATAACTCTTATAGAGGTGATTTCGTGGATCGTCAATTAACCTCTGTCGATTGGCCATACTAAACCCCTGGCACGGAGGGCCGCCGATAAGAACATCGATCTCGCTAAACCGCACAAAATCCTTTATATTTGCAATAACATTGTTGATATCCCCAAGGACAATATGCTTTCTTGGTGTCTCGGGATGATTGTGGGAATAAGTATCGATGCAGCATGGTTCGATATCGTTGGCCAGTGCGGTGATGAAGCCTTCCTGTGTAAATCCAAGAGACAAGCCACCTGCGCCGCAAAATAAATCAATCATACGAGGAGCATCTTGAGGCCATGTACTTTGCGCCGTGCGGATATACGCATTGCAGTATTTCTTTGCAGGGCAACCGGAGCAATCCTTGTGGTTTTCATTGCATTGTACGGCCAGTTTGCCGACAGCAGAATAGAATGCAGTGTCATGTTGGAATGCATTTTCCATACAAGCCGCACGAGACATTAAATATTCATCATTAATCTGCTGAGTTAATTGCGTAATACAAAATCCCGGGTCTTCCGACACATTGCTTTCAACCGTCGCATGGATGAGGGCGATTATTTCGTTTAAATCATTGCTGTATTCCATTATCGCCACTCTCCTAATGTTTCTAATGTTTTTCTGACCTCTTCAGCTACGGCTCGTGCCACATTTACGGTGACAGCATTGCCAAACTGTTTATATGCCTGAGCATCCGATACAGGAATTACAAAGTCGTCGGGAAAGCCTTGCAATCTCGCACACTCTCTGGGTGTTAATCTGCGAATACGGCCATTCTGCGTAACATAGTTATCCTGGCAGGCACGGTGCATCTTTGCCATGGTGGCGCACAAAGGACGTGCTATGGGCAGATCAATTTCAGATTTAGCTTTGTATCCGCCAGTGCCATTGGACAGAATGGTTGGAATAATCTGTTCGGAAAGGAAATATTTATCTGGGACATCAGTTTCCAGCAGATCATGTAATGTCTGCTTAAGGCAAATCTCTTGAGGCACATTGAAAGCAGCCTCTTCATTGGCAAAGCAAACAATGAATGTTCTGTTTCTTGTTTGCGGAATTCCGTATTTGGCAGAATTCAAAATCATAGAGTGCATTTTATATCCGAGATTTTTCTGAAGAATTTTTGATATTGTTGCAAAGGTTTTTCCACCATTATGAGTTTTTAGTGTACGCACATTTTCTAGAACGATTGCTCTTGGCTTTTTACCACTCTTGATTTTAGCGTCTATAATTTCTGCAATTCTAAAGAACAAAGTACCACGAGCATCCTCAAAGCCTAACTCGCTACCCATCATACTGAAGGGCTGGCAAGGAAACCCACCGATCAGCACGTCGTAATCCGGAATATCTGCTAACGGAATCGAGTTAATGTCACCAAGGACAATGGGTGAATCAAAGTTTGCCCGGTAAGTTTGAACCGCATATTTGTCAACGTCATTTGCCCAAATTACATCAAAGCCAGCTTGTTCAAATCCTTGGTCCAAGCCGCCAATACCACTGAAAAGGGAGACGATTTTCATCTGACAACGCCTCCATTTGCGGTTTGCACTTCTTTTATGTATTGCCGAATCCAACAGCCTATCTCAACAGAGGCCGTTTTTCCTTCACTCGCAATAATTTTCATAAATTCTTCCTTGATTGCTGGCTCGATAACCACCTCTATTTTTGCAGTTTTCTTTCTACCTGCCGGACGACCACAATGGGATGACATTTTTTTCATTTACGCCCCTCCTCAATTTATACCGTGTTTTAATTCATATAATGCCATATTTTTATCATGATGTAAAGTCGATTTCGCTTTTTTACAAATAAAAAGCTGTGCTTGCGATGGGACTCTCACAGGGCTTCTTGTGAAAGCCCCTTTTTATTTTGTCCATAGCAAAAATGTCATCTGCCGTGGCTAAGTAGTGAGAGACAAAATTCTCTTTCCAACAGGGTTCGATTACGGCAGCATTTTTGCTTGTTGGCAGAGGAAGAGAAAATGCTCGGATTATCAGCCAAGCAGGAAAACATCCTCAGAAGTCAAGTGCGAAAAGAAGTTTTCGGATTTCATGTTCAAAACACATTCTCACCTCCAATGGATAGCGGGGGTTGACATTTCTCCTATGTATACAAGGCAGCGGAAAATTTCATATAAAAATATGATTTTATCCGTCAAAACGCACCGCTCATCTCCAGAGGCAAATACCCGTACCAACGGTACATCTTCATCGCATGGGCATCAACACGTCCGCCAGAGAGCCGGAGGATATTTACGCCCGGCAGCGGCAGACGCAGGCTCACACCGATGAGCAAAATGCCGGTCTTGTCCGGTATGCTGTTCTGCGCCGGCTGCGGTGCGAAACTGCATCAAGTCCGAACCAGAGGGTGGTCACACGAGCAGAAACAGAAAGGCCTCTTAGTCCGGGACAATTGTTCTGCGTGATACCATCGCCAAGGCAAAGACGCAACGGCTCAATATCGATTCTTTCCTCACACAGGCAAAAAAGTACACCGAGGTCAAAGAATTAGATGCGGAGATCGTTCGTTCCCTGGTGGAGCGCATTGATGTGTTCACGCCAGAGAAAGTGTCTGAAACCAGAACAAAAAAGCAGGCCATCCTTATTCATTGTAATTTTATTGGAGCAGTCGAACTGCCCCAAGAACAGAAAAAATCGGCATAGCTGGATCATTCCAAACTATGCCGATATTTTTCCAAGGTATATAATCCCTTTAGTGAGACTTCCTCTTGTCTCTTTTCGTTTGCACTTTTTACGCGTTCTTCGCGAGGTCGCAAAGAGCGGTGAACGCGACGGCGTCGTTGATCGCCATCTCGCTGAGCATCTTGCGGTTGATCTCGATGCCCTTGACCTTCAGACCGTGCATGAAGGTGGAGTAGTTCATGCCGTTCATCTTGCAGGCGGCGGAAATGCGAGTGATCCACAGGCTGCGGAAGTCTCTCTTCTTGAGCTTGCGGCCGGTGTAAGCGTAGGTCAAGGACTTCATCACGGCCTGGTTGGCCATCTTGAAGTGGCGGGATTTGTTGCCCCAGTAGCCCTTCGCGAGCTTCAGAGTCTTGTTTCTTCTTTTGCGCGTCATCATCGCGCCCTTAACACGTGCCATATCAGTAAGCCTCCTTAAAGCGTATCGTAATTATCTTATTTGTAGGGGATCATCTTGCGGATGGTGCCGGCAACGGTAGCGTCGGCATAGCCGCCCGCACGCAGGTGACGGGTACGCTTGGTGGGCTTCTTGGTCAGGATGTGGCTCTTGAAGGCCTTGGCCATCTTGACCTTGCCGCTCTTGGTCAGGTTGAATCTTTTCTTGGAACCGCTGTGGGTCTTCAGCTTGGGCATGGTAGTTTCTCCTTTTCGTATATTGTGTTACTTCCCGGTCCTGGGGGAAAGGAATATGGACATACTGCGTCCTTCCAGCTTGGGCTCTTTATCCAATGTCGCCACCTCGGCACACTGCTCGGCGAAGCGCACCAACAGGTCTTTGCCGATGTCGGTATGCGCCATCTCGCGGCCGCGGAAGCGGACCGAGACCTTGACGCGGTTGCCGTCGGCAAGGAACTTCTGGGCATTCTTGAGCTTTGTGTTGAAATCGCCGACGTCGATACCGGGCGACATACGGATCTCTTTGATCTCGACCACGTGCTGGTTCTTCTTCGCTTCCTTCTCGCGCTTGCCCTGTTCAAAGCGGAACTTGCCGTAATCCATGAGCTTGCACACGGGGGGCGTAGCCTGCGGGGAGATCTTGACGAGGTCAAGCCCCTGCTCGTCGGCAATCCGCTGCGCTTGGGCGGCAGACATGATGCCGAGCTGCTCACCGGTGGAACCGATCAGACGGATCTCGCTGTCTCGAATGTCCTCATTGAGCTGATGCACATCCTTGCTAATACCGAAGCACCTCCATTAAATGATTTGACAAACAAAAACGAGCGCAGCCATGCCGCACCCGTACAACAAACGCAAAGCGCTCTCGCGCTTTTTCGATCATTGACCTTCTCGCTTGCGCTAAAGGTGAGAACGGATGCTGCCGTTCTTCTTTGTTTTGCGTAGGTATGATACCACCTCCGCCGCCGTTTGTCAACGGTAATTTGCGGAAAAA
This sequence comes from Oscillospiraceae bacterium UBA6370, assembly GCA_002437735.1. Classification (GTDB taxonomy): domain Bacteria; phylum Bacillota; class Clostridia; order Oscillospirales; family Oscillospiraceae; genus Hominicoprocola. Next base: position 22,914 of record DJRC01000026.1, read on the forward strand.
TGCCATGAGGAAAAAGAAATTTTCCCATTTTTCGGCCACGCTGCGGATTTTTGCGCGCCGTGTATACTTTTTCCGCCACGCGGAGAAACTATCTGCCGTAGCAGAACAAAGGAAAGGAGGCGGGCACATGAAGGAGAAGAACCAGAACAAGGAGCAGAACACCAATCAGAATCAGAACCAGAACACCAACCAGCGCTGAGCTTGCATAAACGCGGGAAGGGGACGGCCTCGTGCCGTCCCCTTCCCGCGTTTCCTTCCGCAAATCTTTTCTTGTATTTTCCGGCGGGATTTTATATAATAGGCTCGTTATCATTTAGGAAAGGAAGCGGCGCATGACAGACGCGATCGTGCAATGGCTGCTCTCGGCCGGCGAGGGAAAATTCCTTGCGACCGTGCTCATTTCGATGCTGCCGGTCATCGAGCTGCGCGGCGGGCTACCCGCCGGCGTGGCAATGGGGCTTCCGCTCCGCGAGGCCTTTTTCGCGGCGCTGCTCGGCAATCTGCTTCCCGTTCCGTTCATCATCCTCTTCGCGCGCAGGAGCTTTGCGTGGGTCCGCGCCCATATCCCGCGCCTCGAGCGCTGGGTCGACCGGATCGAGCGGAAGGCCCGGAGCAAGAGCGATAAGGTCGTGCGCTATCAGGCGTGGGGGCTGCTGCTCTTTGTCGCCGTGCCGCTGCCCGGCACGGGCGCGTGGACCGGCGCGCTGATCGCGGCGCTGCTCGACCTGCGGCTCAAGCTCGCCGTGCCCGCCATCACCGCCGGTGTGTTCCTCGCGGGCGTCCTCATTTCACTTCTCACCTACGGAGCTGCTGCGCTGCTATGAAAATTCTTGTTTTTTCCGACTCTCACGGCAATGAGGACAATATGGTCCGCGCCGTGGAGCGGGAGCGTCCCTCCACGCTCGACGCCATCGTTCACCTCGGCGACGGCTGGCGCGACGCGGAGGCGCTGCACCGCCTGTACCCCCGCATCCCGCTCGAGCAGGTGCCGGGCAACTGCGACCTCGGCCGCTTTGAGGAGAGCGAGCGTGTCGTCTTTTTCGGCGACTGCCGCGTGCTGCTCTGCCACGGGCACACGCTGGGCGTGAAGTCCTCGCTGCTGCGCGCGTCCTACGAGGCGCGAGAGCGCGGCGCACAGGCGCTGCTTTACGGACACACGCATCTTCCGTACATCGACTACCACGACGGGCTGTGGCTCGTCAATCCCGGCAGCATCGGCGACTGGTGCCGCCCGTCCTACGGGGTGCTGACGGTCGAGGGGGACAAGCTCTCCCCCGCCAATTTTACCCTTGAATGAAAATGAATCAGGAGATGACCCTACCATGCCCTCCGAGCCCTTGATCGCGCTTGCGCTGAGCCTGCTCATCAGTCTTGTTCCCTTTTTCCCGACGGCGGAAAAGTCCGTGTCCGAGGATGAGCCCGCCCCTGCCGTCGAGGAGCAGCCCGCCCTCAGCGAGGAGCAGCTTGCCGCGCTCGCGCAGACGCCCGCCTCGTGGTTCGACGAGCCGGCGCTGCTGGACGCCCTCTCGAAGCTGCCGCACTACGACGAGACCCGCGCGCAGCGCTACCTCGCCTACCGCACCAGCGGTACCTGGACGCTCGAGCAGGTGCTGCGCATCGTGAACACGGATAACGACCTGCCTCGCTTCACCGCCGCGGTGGACGCGGACCTAAACGACGGCGACCTCATTCTTGTCAACAAGTACAGCCGTCTCGCGAGCGACTATGTGCCGGAGGACCTTGTGACGGTCGAGCCCGCCTACTCCAACGGCGGCAAGCTCAAGAGTGAGGTCAACGACGCCTTCTGCGATCTGGTCGAGGCCATGTGGGCGGAGGCCGGGCTGCACCTTGTCAACGCCTCGCCCTACCGCAGCTATTCGCTCCAAAGCAGTCTGTACGCGCGCTACACGGCGCGCGACGGCGTCGCCGCAGCCGACCGCTACTCGGCCCGCCCCGGCTACAGCGAGCATCAGACCGGCCTTGCGCTGGACGTCATCGCTCCCGGCGGCACGCTCAACGGCTTCAAGAACACCCGGCAGTTTGTCTGGATGCGCGACAACGCCCACCGCTTCGGCTTTATCCTGCGCTACGGCGACGGCATGGAGTACATCACCGGCTACAAGTTCGAGCCCTGGCACTACCGCTACGTCGGCGTCGAGGCCGCGACGTTCATCTATGAAAACGGCCTCACGTTCGAGGAATACTACGCCTATTATGTAAAAAAATAAGCCGCCCTCCGGCAGCTTTACGGCAAAAAAGAAACAGCCCCTGACCGCTTTTTTTCTCTCGCGCGGTCAAGGGCTATTTCTCTGCGCTCTTATTATCTAACATCCCTGGTTACCTCTCTTTCTGCAACGTCGGCGGCACCGGATAACGCTTGCTCATGGTGTCACTCTCGCTCTATATCAACACCGCAGGAGGCGGTGAGCTCCGTTTATGACGATTCAACATTCGAGAGTGCTGGAACCGGTCGTCGGTGCCTTCGGGATCAGCTGTACATTGGACTCACCCTTTCTTGAGGTGCTTTTACTATAGCACATCTCCGCGCCCCGCACAAGCCGCCGAACGCACGAAAAAGGTGGGGAGAAAACTGTGCAGGGCTCTGAACTTTTTGCTTTCGCGCAGTTTTATGTTGACACAGTAAACTGCGAAATGATATAGTGTAAGTGTTGTGGGGCCTTTTTCCCCCGCAAAAAGGGAAGCTCCGGCGGCTGCCGGAGCTTCCCTTTTGTTTTTCATTCCACAGTGACGGATTTGGCAAGGTTGCGGGGCTTATCAATGTCGCAGCCACGCTGGAGCGCGATGTAGTACGAGAAGAGCTGGAGCGGCACGACGCCGAGCGAGGGCAGCAGCATCGTCGCCGTGTCGGGAATGGTGAGGACGTGATCGACGGTCTTTGCCATTTCGCCGCGGTGGCTCTCGGTGGTGAGCGCCAGCACGTCCGCGCCGCGGGCCTTGACCTCAATGACGTTGCTCATTGCCTTATCAAAGAGCGGACCGTAGGTGCCCAGCGCGATGACGAGCGTGCCGTTCTCAATGAGCGAGATGGTGCCGTGCTTGAGCTCGCCGGAGGCATAGGCCTCGGAATGGATGTAGCTGATCTCCTTGAGCTTGAGCGAGCCTTCGAGGCCGAGGGCGTAGTCGAGGTTGCGGCCGATGAAGAAGACGCTTTCATGGTGGAAGTGCTGCGCGGCGTACTTCTGGATGTCCTCGCAATGGCCGAGCGTTTCCTTCACCTTGTCGGGCAGGAGCGCAAGCTCGCGCACCGCGTCGGCGTACTCTTCCTCCTTCACCGTGCCGAGGATCTTGGCGAAGCAGAGGCCGACCATATCGAGCACGGCGAGCTGCGTGGAATATGCCTTGGTGGTAGCGACGGCGATCTCGGGGCCGGCCCAGGTGTAGAGCACATCGTCGCTCTCGCGGGCGATGGACGAGCCGACCACGTTGACAATGGAGAGGATGTACGCGCCGCGCTTTTTTGCCTCGCGCAGCGCCGCCATGGTGTCGAGCGTTTCGCCGGACTGGCTGATGATGATGACGAGCGTCTTATCGTCCACGATGGGGTCGCTGTAGCGGAACTCGCTCGCCAGCGCAACCTCGACGTTGCGGCGCAGCAGGTGCTCCAGATTGTACTTGCCGACCATGCCGACATGGTAGCTCGAGCCGCAGGCGACGATGAAGATGCGGTCAAAGCCCCGGATTTTCTCCGGCGTGAGCTTGAGGTCGTCAAACACGATCTCGCCGCCGCGCAGGCGCGGCGCGATGGCGTGGCGCAGAGCGTCGGGCTGCTCCATGATCTCTTTGAGCATGAAGTGCGGATAGCCGCCCTTCTCCGCCGCGCTGACCTCCCATTCGATGTGGTGATGCTCCTTTTCGATGGGCTGCTGCATGGCGTTGTAGAGCTGAATGCCGCCGCGGGTGAGCACAGCAATCTCACCGTCGTCCATATACACCACGTCGCGCGTGTGCTTGATGATGGCGGTCGCGTCGCTCGCGAGGAAGCTACAGCCCTCGCCGAAGCCGAGCAGCAGCGGCGCATCCTTGCGCGCGGCGATGATGCGGTCGGGGCAGTCGGCACAGAGCATACCGAGCGCGTAGGCGCCCTCAATGCGGCGCAGCACGCGGCCCACGGACTCGAAAAAGTCGCCGCACTCGTTGTAGTAGAACTCGAGCAGCTGGGCCACGACCTCGGTATCCGTTTCAGATTTGAAGGTCACGCCCTGCGAGATCAGAAATTCCTTGAGCTCGACGTAGTTTTCGATGATGCCGTTGTGAATGACGGCAAACTTGCCGTTCTCGCTGACGTGGGGGTGGGAGTTGACGTCGTTCGGCGCGCCATGGGTCGCCCAGCGGGTATGACCCATGCCGATGGTGCCCTCCACATCCGCGCCGCCGTGGACGAGGTCGCTCAAGGCCTTGAGCCGACCCACGGTTTTTTTGACCTGAAGCTCATGCCGCGGCGAAACGACCGCGATGCCGGCGCTGTCGTAGCCGCGGTATTCCAGACGGGCGAGGCCGTCGAGCAAAATGGGGGCAGCCTGCTCGCTGCCGACGTATCCAACGATACCACACATAAAAAAGTTCTCCTTTATGATCACAAAAATCTCCGCGGAGCGCATAACTCCGCCGCAGGGCGCAATACGCCCTGCACGATCAAAAGGGGAAACGCACAGAGATTTCACCTTTTCCGTTCCGTCACAGTCCCTTTGTTCCGCAGTCGCCCGCGTATTTGTCGGCTGTGTGCGCGCCGGAACCGCACGGGGAGGCATCCGCCGAAAATTCGATCACCTCCCGCCTCGTCGTCCTCCGCGAGGGAGGCTCATGGCGCTTTGTCGGTTTTGAGCCGAAAACTCCTTTCTTTGTCTGTGCTTTGAAAATGGAATTTATCTCCACCGTTAGGATATGACGGAGGAAGGCAATAAAATGTTCCCGTGCGGGGCAAAATAAGGCGAAAAAATCCTTACGGGAGGCTTCGCCATGGTCACCGCTTTTGTGCGCACGATCCTTTTATACTTCATCATCATGCTCGGCCTGCGGCTGATGGGCAAGCGCCAGATCGGCGAGCTGGAGCCGACCGAGCTGGTGCTCACGATGCTCATTTCCGACCTCGCCGCCGTGCCGATGCAGGATTTCGGCATCCCGCTGCTCAACGGCGTGGCGCCGATCGTGACGCTGCTCGCGCTGTCGATGCTGCTCTCGTATGGCTGTATGCGCTCCATCCGGCTGCGGCGGCTCGTGTGCGGCAGCCCGACCACGCTCATCAAGGACGGCCAATTGCAGCAGGCCGCCATGCGGGCGAACCGCTTCACGCTCGACGAGCTCATCGAGGCGCTGCGCAGCCAGGGCGTAACCGACCTCACGACGGTGAAGTACGCCATTTTAGAGACGGACGGGCAGCTCTCCGTGCTGCTCTACCCCGCCGAGCAGCCGGCGACGCCGAAGCAGCTTGGGCGCGCGGTGAAGGACGATCTTTTCCTCCCGCAGGTGCTCATCAACGACGGGCGCGTGCTCGACAACGGACTTGCCTATCGCGGCCTAACGCGCGGCTGGCTCACGCGGGAGCTTTCCTCGCGCGGCTATCGCAGCCCCACGGAGGTGCTGCTTTTCACCATCGACGACGCGGGCAAAATCCTCTGCATCGGAAAGGAGGGGACGAAATGAGGCATTGGCTCTCTCCCCTGCTGGTGCTCGCGCTGCTCTTCGGCGGCGCGATGGCCAACGCGCGTTACGTCGCGCGGAGCGTGGACGGCTGGTGCGCGGGCGTGGAAGCCGCTCTTGCCGCCGCCGAGGCGGAGGACTGGGAGGGGACGCGAGCCGCGCTCGATACCGTATACGCCTCCTGGGACGCGCGGCAGACCTACTTTCACATCATGGTCGAGCACGCGGAGCTGGACGCGGCGGAGGCGCTTTTCGCCGTTTCGCGCAGCTTCGCCGAAAGCGAGGACGGCGCGGAGTTCCGCGCCAACACCGCCGAGCTGCTCACGCAGCTGCGGCTGCTCGACGAGATGGAGAAAATTTCGATCAAGAATATTCTTTAGGTCTTGTCCGCGAGGAGCTTATTGAGCTCGTGCATGAAGGTGTCGATGTCCTTGAACTGGCGGTAGACGGAGGCGAAGCGGACGTAGGCGACCTCGTCCACGCTGCGCAGCTTGTCCATCACCTGCTCGCCGATGGCCTCGGTCGAGACCTCCCGCTCGAGGGAGTTTTGCAGATTCTGCTCGATCTCCTCGCTGATGCGCTCAAGCTCGTCGAATGACACGGGGCGCTTTTCACAGGCGCGGATCATACCGCGCAGGACCTTGCTCCGGTCGAAGCTCTGGCGGCTGCCGTCCTTCTTGATGACGACCATCGGCAGGCTCTCCACCGTCTCGTAGGTGGTAAAGCGCTTTTCGCACGACAGGCACTCGCGGCGGCGGCGGATGCTGCTGCCCTCCTCCGCCGGGCGGGAGTCGACGACCTTGCTTTCCTTGTAACCGCAGTAGGGGCATTTCATGGGCTTGCACCTCATTTTCTTTGGTTTGGATACACTTCCAGTTTTATTGTAGCACAGTCCTTTGCAAAATGGTAGACATAATTTTCAGTTTTTTCAAAATATTGGGGCCTTTCTTCGGTCAAAGGCGTAGATGATGTGGAGCTCTCCACCGATGCTCTCCACGCGCGCAAAGCAGAACAGCTCCGGGAGCGGCCAGGGCTTCGCGGGCGAATACGGCAGGGCAAGCTCCAGCCGTCCGCCGTTCTCGCGCCGCAGGGCGCGGGAGAAAGTCAGCTCCCAGCGGGCGCTCGGAAAGCGCACCGGCGCACCGCGCCGCCAGACCGCCTGATCGTCCATGCTCCCGCCTCCCCGCAAAAAAGCTGCCTGTACACTCTATGCACAGGCAGCCTTGCTTATTTCGGTTTTTATCGGATCTCATAGGCGCCGCGCACGAGCAGCTTGGTCGTCGCCGCAGTCGCCTTGACGCCGCGGTCGGAGATCGTCATCATGTAAAGATGATTCTTCGTCAAGCCGGCGCCGTTGTCCAGCGTCGTGCCGCCGGTCGAGTCAATGAGGCCCGGGCTGGAGGGCGACACGACCGACGCCGTGCCGACGCGCAGCATGACCTCGCAGCCGATGGCGCCGTAGAGGACCTGTCCGTTCGTCATCGTGACGACCACAAAGCTGTCCGCCGTGCCGGCGCTCGCGCCCTCGCCCGACGTCTGCGATCCGTACTTCTCCTCGAGCTGTTTGATGTCCGCCTCCACCTGCGCGCGCAGCTCCTGCGAGGCCGTGTCCGTGCGCGCGGCGAGCTTTTCGTCTACCCTGGTCATAAGCTCCGGCAGGAACTTTTCGTTGAGATAGCTGAGCGTCACGAGCGGATCGGCCGAGGAGCCCGCCGTCCCCGCCGCGGCGACGGAGATCGAGAGGATCGTCAAGCTCGCGAGCAGGAGCGTAAAGAGCCGTGTGAGCGCGTGAGGAGTCTTTTTCATGATGTACCTTCCTTTTCTTTTGTGCAGGGGGTATGTCGCGGCAAAAGCCGCCGCGAAAGAAGAGGACGCGCCGCCCCCTTCTTTCGGGCCTTTTCAGATCAGCTGCGTATTGCCAAGCCCAAAGCTCACCGCGATGGCGGCGTCGATACGCTCCATCAGCTCGCCGTCCACACGGCCCATGCGCTCGCGCAGGCGGCGCTTGTCGAGCGTGCGCACCTGCTCGAGCAGGACCACGCTGTCGCGCGGCAGACCGTGATCCGGCGCGGAGAGCGCGATATGCGTCGGCAGCTTCGCCTTGTTCGTCTGGGACGTGATCGCGGCAGCGATCACCGTCGGGCTGTAGCGGTTGCCGGTGTCGTTCTGAATGATGAGCACCGGACGCACGCCGCCCTGCTCGCTCCCGACCACGGGAGAGAGGTCGGCGTAATAGATATCGCCTCGTCTGACATTGGTATCCACGCTTCGTTCACACTCCGAGAAGAAGTTCCCGCCGCGTCCTTTGCGGTCGGTCACTTTCATTCTCCCACACTCAGGCGGGATTTATACGGAGCATACCGAATTTCTCCGTTCCCCCGCCCACGCTATCCTATGCGCGGCGCGCGGGGGCGGTGCTTATCCGAGAAGCTGGAGATTGCGGTCAACGCATTTGCCGCCAAGGTAATAATACCGCGGCACGCGCTTGCTGACGGCGCAGAGCAGCTCGTAGCTGATGGTGCCGCACTGCTTGGCGGCGGTCTCGATGAGCCGATGCTCGCCGAACACCTCGATCTCGTCGCCGACCTTGAGCTGCGGAAGGTCGGTCACGTCGATCATACACATATCCATGCAGATGCGCCCGACCTGCTGCGCCTCGCCGTAGGGCGTGAGCACGCGCAGCTTGCCGGAGAGGGCACGGAAGAGTCCGTCGGCATAGCCGATGGGCAGCACCGCGATGCGGCTGGGTCTTGTCGTGAAAAACTGCCGGCCGTAGCTGATGGAGGTGTCGGGGTCAAAGTCCTTGATGGTGGAAACGGTGGTCCTGACCGTCATGACGGGCTTCATGCCCATCCGCTCGGCAAGGTCGCCCGTGCCGTAGAGAATAATGCCGCAGCGCACCATGTCCCACGCCCATTCGGGGTAGCTGGCGATGCCGCCGGCGTTGCAGCAGTGGTGCAGGCGGAATCGGAAATTGCCCTGCGTCTCCACGGCGTCGATCATGCGTAGGAAGCGGTCGTGCTGGATCTTCGTAAATTCCACGCACTCGTCCGCCGCCTCGTCGCTGACGCAGAAGTGTGTGAACACGCCCTCCACGTCCAGCCCGGGAAGCGTGAGGACCTTCAGAATGTCGCGCAGGTTCGCGTCGAAGTGCGCGTCGTCGCACTGGAAGCCGAGGCGGCCCATGCCGGTATCGAGCTTGATGTGGACCTTCATCGTTCCGCCCGCGCGGACCGCGGCGGAGGAATAGGCCTCGGCGATGGCGAGGTTCGGCACTGCCTGCGTCATGTCGTTTTTCAGGATGCGCTCAGCCTGGTCGGCGGGCGTGAAGCCCAGCATCAGGATGGGGAGCGTGATCCCGTTCACGCGCAGCTCCTCGCACTCGTCGAGGTTCGACACGGCGAGATAGCCCGCGCCGAGCCTTTCAAGGTGCTTCGCCACGCGCACCGCGCCGTGGCCGTAGGCGTCCGCCTTGACCACGCCGAGGAGCTTCGCCTTCGGCCCGACCTGACGGCGAATGGTCTCAAAATTATAGGTGAGGTTATCCAAGCTGATCTCCGCCCATGTGCGCTTCAGTGTACTCTCCATATAAGTTCACTGCTTTCCTTCCAAGTGTAACGCAAGGCGTTCCGCGCGGCAGGGAGAAACGCTCAGCCGCCGGCTTCGCTTTCGTCCGTCGCCATTGTATCACAAAAAGCGAAGCTCGTAAACTCCATATATGCGGTAATTTTATCCTTTTCCGCGATCTCCGCGCGCAGCGGCGCGTCGTCCGCGCCGAACCAGAGCGTGCATCGGAGCGTTTCGCCGCCCGCCTCGCTCTCGAAGCACAGCCGCAGGGCGCGGACCGTCCCGCCGCCGTATTCGATCTCCTCCTCGCTGCGCTCGGTCAGCCAGCCCTCCCCGGCAGCGCGGAGCGCGAGGGGCACGCAGGTTACAGCGCTGACGCCGCCCGGCGTCCCGCCCGCGTCGAGCACAAGACCGTCGTATTCGAGCCTGAGCGTATCGGCGGCGAGGTGCGCCGTCACGCCCGCGAGCAGCTCCGGCGCGAGGACGGTGACTCTCGTCTCCTCCGCGTCGGCGTCGAAGCGGAGCGTATAGCGCACGTTCTCCTCCTCGCCCGCAAGCTCGACCGCGGCGGCAGCCGTATAGGACGTGAGCGCGGCATAGCGCTCCTGCACCGTCTCCGCGCGGGAGGCGGTCTCCTTCGTGCGGCAGGCGGTGAGCGGGAGCAGGAGCAGAGCGCTGAGCAGCAGCGCGGCGAGCTTTTTCATAGGGCGGCCTCCATGCAGAATGATCTTCTCATACCTATGCCGCGCGCCCGCCGCCTATGTCCGCCCGCGGCGGAAAAGAGTTGCCCTTTGGCGGGAAGTGTGTCATAATGGCGGCAGACTCGCAAGCATCGGAGGTATCCCATGAAAAAGAAACTATTGTCCCTCGTCTGCGCGCTCGCGCTGACGATCTCTCTGCTCCCCGCCGCACAGGCGCTGGAGGGCGAAGGCACGCGCGCCGCGGAGGCGCTCGCGTCCCTCGGTCTCGTGACCGGCACCGGAGCGGGCTACGCCGCCGAGGACGCCGCGACACAGGAACAGGCCGCCGCGCTGCTCGTGCGTCTGCTCGGCGCGGAGAAAACCGCAAAGGCCGACCGCCGCAGCTGCGGCTGGGCGGGTGTTCCTGTCTGGGCGCGGAGCGCGGTAAATTACTGTGCCTTTCATGGCCTGATCGACTGGAGCGAATACCGCGCCGGCGGCGCACTGGATGCAGAGCTCTGGTGCGCCATGCTGCTGCGCGCGCTCGGCTACGGCTCCGAGCTTGGAAGCAGCGCGGCGCGGACCGCGCGGCGCATCAGCCTTATCTCCCGTCCGCTCGAGGGCACGCTCACGCGCGGCGACCTCTTTGAAACGGCGCTCGCCGCGTTGACCTATCCCACGAAGGACGGCGGCACGCTGCTCGACGGTCTGCTCACGAAGGGACTCCGCACCGCCGCGGCGGTCGACGCGCTCGGTCTGCGCCGCGAGACGCTGACCGCCCGCGAGGCCGCCGACCGTCACCTCTCCGCCATTCTCTGCCTTGACCTTTTCGCGGACGAGGAAGCCATCGAGGCCGATGAGCCGACCGCCAACGCCAGCGCCTTCCTCATCTCGCCGGACGGTCTCGCCGTGACGAACTACCACTCCATCGACGGCGCGATCAGCGGGCGCGCGACGCTCATCACGGGTGAAGTGTGCGCAATCGAGCGCGTGATCTACTACGACGCCGACATCGACCTTGCCGTCATCCGCATCGCACGCACGACCGCGGAGGGCGAGACCGTTCCGCGCTTCCACGCCATCGCGCTCGCGGGCGCGAAGGAGGTGCGCATGGGCGACACGGTCTACGCGCTCGGCAATCCGCTGGGGCTGGGCCTCGCTATGAGTCAGGGCATCGTGAGCGCCACGGCGCACGAGGCCGACCTTTCGACGCTGCCCTGCATCGTCAGCGACGCGACCATCTCGCGCGGCTCGAGCGGCGGCGCGCTGCTCAACGAATACGGCCGCGCCATCGCCGTCACGACCGGCGCATACGTTTACGGCAACAATATGTACCTCTGCGTGCCGCTCGATCCGGTGCTGGAGGCTGACCTCACCGGCGAGGGCATGACGCTGCAGGAGGTGCTTGACGCCGTGACTGCGGCGCGCGAGACCGCCGCAGCGGAGGCTGCCGAAGCGGACGAATAACACGTTACAATCAAAAAGGACGCTGCCCGGGGCAGCGTCCTTTTTCTGTGTTTTCGGTCTGTTGTGTTTCCGGTGTTACTTTCTCTTGTAGCCGCGGTTGAGACGCATCTCAAGGGCGTCAAGCTCCTCGTAGAGCTCCTCGGGCACCTTGCCGATCTTCTCGTAGTAGGCGCGGGCGTCGGAGCATTCCTGCAGCCAGAGGTCACGGTCGACGGAGAGCAGGCGGCGCATATCGTACATGGACATTTCAAGGCCCTCCATGTCGATGTCGTGGGTGTTGGGCTCGTAGCCGAGCGCGGTCTCCGCCGCGCCGATCTCATCGTCCGCGCGGGAGATGATCCACTGCAGCACGCGCATATTGTCGCCGAAGCCGGGCCAGGCGAAGTGACCCTCGTCGTCGGTGCGGAACCAGTTGACGTTGAAGATCTTGGGCGGGTGCGGGATCTTCTTGCCCATATCTAGCCAGTGCTGCCAGTAGTCGCCCATGTGGTAGCCGCAGAAGGGCAGCATCGCCATGGGATCGCGGCGCACGACGCCGACCTGACCGGTCGCGGCAGCGGTGGTCTCCGACGCCATGATGGAGCCGACGAACACGCCGTGCTGCCAGTTGAAGGACTGGTAGACCAACGGCGCGGTCTTGGCGCGGCGGCCGCCGAAGATGATGGCGCTGATGGGCACGCCCTCGGGATTGTCGAACTCGGGGCTGAGGCACGGGCAGTTGCGGGCGGGCGCGGTGAAGCGGCTGTTGGGATGCGCCGCCTTTTCGGGGCTCTGCGGCGTCCATGGGCGGCCGCGCCAGTCGATCGCGCGGGCGGGCGGGGTCTTATTCAGGCCCTCCCACCACACGGTATTGTCGCTCAGGTCGAGGGCGACGTTGGTGAAGATGGTGTCCTTATGCGTGGAGATGAGGGCGTTCGGGTTGGACTTCATGGAGGTGCCCGGCGCAACGCCGAAGAAGCCGTTCTCGGGGTTCACGGCCCAGAGGCGGCCGTCCTTGCCGATGCGCAGCCAGGCGATATCGTCGCCCACGCACCACACGCGCCAGCCCCAGCGCTGCAGGCCCTCGGGCGGGATGAGCATGGCAAGGTTCGTCTTGCCGCAGGCGGAGGGGAAGGCGGCGGAGATGTACTTAATCTCGCCGCGGGGATTCTGGATGCCGAGGATGAGCATATGCTCGGCCATCCAGCCCTCCTGCCGGCCGAGGTTGGAGGCGATGCGCAGGGCGAAGCACTTCTTGCCCTGGAGCACGTTGCCGCCGTAGTTGGAGTTCATGGAAATGATGGTATTGTCCTGCGGGAAGTGGACAATGTACTTGTTCTCTTTATCGAGATTGCACTGGCAGTGCAGTCCCTTGATAAAACCGGTATCGTCGCCGAGCGCGTCGCACACGGCCTTGCCGATACGGGTCATGATCGCCATATTCAAAACGACGTAGATGGAGTCCGTCAGCTCAAAGCCGTACTTGGCGAACGGCGAGCCGATGATGGACATGGAGTACGGAATGACGTACATCGTGCGGCCCTTGTAGGCGCCGTCGGCGAGAGCGTACATCTTCTCGTACATTTCCTTGGGGTCCATCCAGTGGTTGGTGGGACCGGCATCCTCCTCGCGCTCACAGCAGATGAAGGTACGGTCCTCGACGCGGGCGACGTCGTCCGGGTCGGTGCGGTGGAGATAGCAGCCGGGGAGCTTATACTCGTTGAGCTTGATGAGGATGCCCTCCTCGACGGCCTGCTTCCGCAGCGCCTCGAGCTGTTCCTCTTCACCGGTGATCCAGACGATCCTGTCCGGCTGCGTCATGGCGGCCATTTCCTCCATCCACTGGAGAACGGCCTCGTTTTTCGTGAGGGCGCTTGCCGCGTCCATCCACTTCAGAGCGGTCTTGCTTTCGGGTTTTGTCATCTCGTTTCTTTCCTCTTCAGCATATCCGCGAGGCAAATGATAAGAAAATTTTTACCCCGTGGCTGTGTGGTTCGCTTTGCATCCCGGGCGGGAGAGGGAGCTGACCGATGCACAGAGAAAAATTGCTATTGAGAGTCCTCCTGCTTCAGCAGTTTAGCAGAAAGGCTCATCAATAGCAATAAATCGACTCATTATTATTTTCTATAAATGGCGTCCCGCCGTCAAACCGGCAGGCGCTCGGCCAGCGTGCGGGTCAGACGGGCGAACTCCTCCAGCCCCAGCTTCTCGCCGCGGACCGTCGGCGCAAGGCCGGCGGAGACGACCGCCTCGGTCACCTGCTCCTTGGTGAACTGACTGCCGAAGCCGGTCATCAGGCTGTTGACGAGCGTCTTGCGGCGCAGGGCGAAGGCGGCATAGACGACGCGGAAGAAGAGCTTCTCGTCCTCCACCGCGACCGGCGGCGTCTTACGCACCTCGGCGCGCAGGACGGCGGAGGTCACCTTCGGCTGCGGCTGGAAGCACTCGCGCCCGACCTCGAAGAGCAGACGCGGCGCGGTGTGGTACTGCATATAGACCGAGAACGCGCCGTAGGCGGCGGTGCCCGGCGCGGCGCAGAGCCGCTCAGCGACCTCCTTCTGCACGAGCACCGTGACGCTCTCAAAGCACTTCGACTCAAGCAGCGCGGTGATGGCAGGCGTCGTGATGTTGTAGGGCAGGTTCGCGCAGACGATGGGCGTGAGGCCCTCGAATTTCTCGCGCACAAGGGCGGGAAGGTCAGTCCTGAGGATATCGGCGGAGACGACCTCGAAGTTATCGAAGTTTGCCATTGTCTCGTCCAGAATGGGCAGCAGCGCCTTGTCCAGCTCGACCGCGACGACCCTGCCCGCGCGGCGGCAGAGCTCGTGGCTGAGTGCGCCGATGCCGGGGCCGATCTCCAGCACGCCGTTTTCCTCCCCCGCCTCGCTCGCCTCGGCGATGGCGGCGGGGATGGAGGCGTCGATGAGGAAATTCTGTCCCATGGACTTGCTGAAATGAAAGCCGTGGCGGCGCAGCAGCGCCTCGATGGCGGCAATGTCACAATGCTCCATGCGTGTCTCCTTTGCAGGTGAAGGAATTGAAAATATTTTACCACACAGGAGCAAAAAAGAGTAGCATTTTTTTCACGCCTGTGCTATGATTCTCGCGATATTTGCAGAAAGAGGTCATTTTTATGGAGCTGACGCCTGTCACCTATCTCATCGTCCTGCCGCTCGTGTTTCTCGCGGGCTTTGTGGACTCCGTCGCCGGGGGCGGTGGGATCATCTCGCTGCCCGCCTATCTGATGGCCGGTATCCCCGCCCATCTGGCCGCCGGCACGAACAAGGTCGTCAACGGCACGGGCACGCTCGTCGCCGCGCTGAAGTATTTCCGCAGCGGCAAAGTCCTGCTGCGTCCCGCCGTCACGGCGGCGGTGTGCGCGCTCATCGGCTCGGCGGTCGGCACGGAGCTGGCGGCCCTCATCTCCGAGCAGACGCTCGAGACGCTGATGCTCGTCGCCCTGCCCTGCGTGGCTGTCTTTCTGAGCGTCAAAAAGAACTTCGGGCGGGACATTCCCGCCGAGGAGCGTCCCGTCTATACGCCGCGGCAGGAGCTGCTGCGCTCCGCCCTCATCGGACTGGTGTTCGGCTGCTACGACGGGCTGGTCGGCCCGGGCACCGGCACCTTTATGATCCTCGGCTTCACGGCGCTGCTCTCGCTCGACCTCATCACCGCAGGCGGCTGCGCCAAGGCGAGCAATCTGGCCTCCTGCGCCGCCTCCGCCGTGGTGTGGGTCCTGCATGGGCAGGTGCTTTGGGCGCTGGCGATCCCCGCTCTTGCGTGCAGCATCGCCGGCAATTATCTCGGTGCGCTCTACGCCATCCGCGGCGGCAGCAAGAAGATCCGCAGCGTGATGTTCCTGGTGCTGGGGCTGCTGTTCGTGAAGATGCTCTACGAGCTGCTGTCCTGAGAAAAGTGAAAAGAAAACCGAAGGCGGCAGCCCTCGGTTTTTTCATGCTCTCAGTCGAGGAAATAGGCGACGGAATTGCGCCGTCCGAACTGGATGCACTCGTTGTAGGTATCCATGAACAGGTCGATCTTCGCGCCCCGCACGCCGGTATCCTCTGCGTGCGCCATGCCGTAGGTGTAGGAGCCGGAGGTGATGAACATGGTCGTCCCCAGCGGGATGACGTTTTTGTCCACCGCCACGCAGCCGCGCGCGACCGTGGTGCCGGTCGCGGTGCGGGTACCCACGCCGTCGTAGCCGGTGGTGTAGGCGGTACACTTGACCTCCATCGAGCCGGTGAAGTGCAGCGCGTCGCCGGACTGCATGAGCAGATAGCCGCTGCCGTCGCTGTTCTTCACGACCGAGGCGATGGTATCGCCCGCCTGCGCCTCCTTGACGAGGGTGCCGACATAGGCGTACTCGGTGACGCTGGTGTTGTTCTGCTCGGCGACCGCCTGACGAGAGACTAGCTCGCCGTCGGCGTAAACGACCTCATAGACCACCTCGCGCGTGCCGTCCATGCCCTGCTGCCAGACCTGCGTCTCCCCCTTGGGGACCTTATAGCTCTCGGTGTAGACCGTGGCGTGCTCCGCCGGCTCAGTGAGCGTCTCGTAGTAGGTGAAGCTCGCGGCGATCTCGATGAAGATCTCCGGCTCGCTCACATCGACCTTGACCATCTCCATCGGGCCGACCGAGATGCCCATGCGCCGCAACAGCGCGGCAGCTGTTTCGTTGGTGCGGGTGGTGGCGTACTGCACCGCGTCCGTCCCGTGGGTGACTGTGACCTTGTGTCCGCCCTCAAAGCGCAGCTCGGCCGAGCCGTCCGCCGCGCCGACGACGATCAGTTTATCCGCCGTCACCGGCTCGG
>DJRC01000026.1:39118-42024 GCA_002437735.1 Oscillospiraceae bacterium UBA6370
CCGGCTCAGCCAGCTCGACCGCCGTGGTCGCCTCGCCGTCGGTGATGAGGTAGAGCGCGCTTGCGCGCAGAGCGGGGACCGCGTTCACAGCCAGCACCAGACACAGCAGCATGGCGAAAACCGCCTGCCGCCGGTTGAGCGGGAAGACCCGCTTCTTCCAGTTTGCTAACATAGTTGACCTCCGAAGTTTGCTGTGCGCCGAACAGGCGGCGCATCAAAATGGTTACAATTGTCATTTTATTGTAACCATTTTGTAACCTTTTAAACTCCGAGGAGTATACCCTATTCCCTGCCGTTTGTCAAGACATGCGTGTCGAGGACAACATTTTGCGGCGCGAATCGCCCGT
Organism: Oscillospiraceae bacterium UBA6370; assembly: GCA_002437735.1. Taxonomy (GTDB): domain Bacteria; phylum Bacillota; class Clostridia; order Oscillospirales; family Oscillospiraceae; genus Hominicoprocola. Next base: position 39,466 of record DJRC01000026.1, read on the forward strand.
TTTCCACAAGATATCGTATCTTTCCGCAACAAAAAGAGCAGGAGAGCAGCGGCTCAGCCGAGCCGCCGCTCTCCTGTTTTCTGGCGAGGGTGTATGAGGATCGAACTCATCCGGCAGGTTTCAAGCCTCCCGCAGACGGTTTTGAAGACCGCGGGGCACACCAGCACCCATCCACCCCCATGGAACAGCTATTCGTACAGGCGCCGCCCCGGGCGGCGCAGATCGCCCTCCCGCCTTGTGCGGTCGTTCCGGTCAAGACATTCGAGCACCAACAGCGCGCTGTCGCGCGAGGTGCCGAGGAGGTCGCGGAAGGCCGCGAGCGTGAGCGTCTCGTGGTCGGCAAAATAAGCACGCATGAGCGCGCAGGCGCGCATGTAGACCTCGCGGTGCAGGCAGAGGCGCGGCGCAAGCGCGATCAGCTCGCCGCCGGTGAGCAGGCTCTCGAGCACGCGCTCCGCCTCGGCGCGGTCCTTTGCGTCAAAGCGGGCGAGCACACGGTCCGTGCGCTCGGGGCGCAGGTCCGCCGCGCGGTAAAGCGCCAGCAGCTCGGCGCGCAGGGCGGTCTGACGTCTGGTATAGCGCACGGTAAAGTCCGCGAGGGCATAGCGCTCCGCGGCGAAACGGAGCTTCCCCTCGCGCACGAAGAGCGCGAGCAGCGCGTCCGCGCGCTCCGGCTCGACGGTGTGAAAAAGCCTCTGGCGCAGCTCCGCCGCACGGATGCCCGCGTGGAGCGGGTTTTTCGTGTGGTGATCGGTCAGCAGCGCCTCACAGCGCGCCCAGAGCGCGTCGAGCACCGAAGCTGCAATGAAGCGTCCCGGCAGCGGCGCGGCGGCCTCGCCGCGCGCGAGCAGCGCGTCAAGCTCCGGTGTGAGCTGTGCCGTCTCCATGCCGAGGCGGGCGGCGAGCTGCGCCGCCGAGGGCAGCGCGGTATCCAAGGCGGTCAGCGCCTGCAGCACGCGCTCCGCGCCGCTGCCGTTTTCCCGCACGGCGAGGGCAGAGAGTACCGCAGGGTCGTTCCGCTTGTGGCGCACAGGCGCATCGTCAAGGATGATGCCGCCGCCGATGGTCTCGAGCGGCGAATAGAAACGGATCACGAAGCGGTCGCCGCACTTCGCGGCGACGTCCTCGGTGAAGCGGAGCTGGGCATAGGCGCTCTCGCCGGGGGCGAGGGTGTCGCGGTCGAGCAGCACGACCTTGGCGAGCCGCGCCGCCGTGCCGTGGCAGAAGTGGACGCGCGAGCCGTTTTCAACGGTGCGCTCCGAATCCCGCAGGCAGGAAAGGCGCACGTCGAGCAGACGCGAGACGCGGACGCTGTCCGGCTCAGCCAGCACATCACCGCGGGTAACGTCGGTTTTTTTAATGCCCGCCAGATTCACCGCCACGCGCTGACCGGCAACGGCGGTCTCCGTATTTTCCCCGTGGACCTGCAAATTGCGCACGCGGCTGCGCGTGCCGGAGGGCAGCAGCTCGGCCTCGCCGCCAACGTGCAGCGCGCCCTCGATGAGCGTGCCGGTGACAACGGTGCCGAAGCCGTCCACCGAAAACACGCGGTCGATGGGCAGGCGGAACGGGACGCGGGCACTTTTTTCCCGCGTCTGCCGCACAAGGGCGTGCAGCATCTCCCGCAGATCTTCGATCCCCTGTCCGGTGACAGCGGAGGTCTCGACGACCGGCGCGTTTTCCAGAAAGGTCCCCTTCACGCGCGCGGCAGCCTCCGCGCGCGCCATGGCGAGCCAGTCGGCGTCCGCGAGGTCGCATTTGGTGAGGACGACCACGCCGCGGCGCACGCCGAGGAGCGAGAGGATGTTCAGATGCTCGGCCGTTTGGGGCATGAAGCCCTCGTCCGCCGCGACGACGAGCATCGCAAGGTCGATGCCGCCCGCGCCGGCGAGCATGGTTTTGATGAATTTTTCGTGACCCGGCACGTCCACCACGCCCGCGCAGCTGCCGTCGGGAAAGTCGAGCCGCGCGAAGCCTAGCTCGATGGTCAGGCCCCGCCGCTTTTCCTCCGCCAGACGGTCGGTGTCCACGCCGGTGAGGGCGCGGACCAGCGCCGTCTTGCCATGGTCGACGTGGCCGGCGGTGCCGATGACGACATGCTTCATCGGTCGCTCTCCGCAACGGCGCGCACGAGCTCATCATATTCCTCCGGCCGGAGGGTACGCAGGCAGAGCAGCAGCCGTTCGTGCGCGATGCGTGCGACAACGGGCGTTTCGCGCTGCCGCAGGCGCTCCGCCAGCTCGTCCACACGGCAATGCCGCGGCGTGACCGCTGCGGCGCAGCCGGGCAGCGTCTGCGCCGGTACACTGCCGCCGCCGACCGCGTCCTCCTCCGCAATAGGTTCGGCGACAACGCCCTGCTTCGTCAGCTTTGCGCAGAGCGTCTGCGCCTGTGCGCAAAGCTCCTCGGGCGATGCCGCGAGCATGGTGAGGGTCGGCAGTGTGGAGGCGGCGGAGCCGTCGGCATAGGCGCGGAGCGTCGCCTCGAGCGCCGCGAGCGTCATTTTGTCCACGCGCAGGGCGCGGAGGAGCGGGTGGCGCTTGAGCACGTCAAGGCAGG
>DJRC01000079.1:0-26646 GCA_002437735.1 Oscillospiraceae bacterium UBA6370
GCGGAGCGCAGCGTGAACGTATAGGTCACGGTGTCGTCGTAATTCTTTTCCTCGATGTATTCCTTGGCAATGCCCGCCACGGCGGCCGCCTTGCCGGTGCCGTCGTCGCGCATCCGCATCAGACCCTCAAAGAGCGTGGAGAGCAGGCTCTCCGCGCCCACGTCGGTGTTCATGGCAGGGTCGAGCGTTTCCAGCGGGCCGCAGACCGCGGCGCTCACCACAAAGTCCTCTGCGGGCTCCTCCTGCCTGCCGCAGCCGGCGAGCAGGGTCAAAAACAGCGCCGCACAAAGCAGCAGACTGACAGATCTTCGCAGCATTTTCATAGGGAGCGTCTCCTCTTTCTCTATCGTAAAACGCGGCGCGAAGCGCACCGCACAGACAAACATCCAGTTGATTATATAAAAATTTGCCCCGCTTGTAAAGACGAGCGGGGCAAAAAGTTACAAAATGTTATTATTTTGCGTCCACGACCAGCGTATCACCCTCGAAGTGGGCGGGCTTGACGTCGTTTCCGGTAAACTTGGCAATGGCGTCGAGCCGCATTTTGCTCGGGTAATCCGCCACGAGCGTGTAGGCGACGCCGTGGCGCTTCGCGCGGCCCGTGCGGCCGATGCGGTGGACGTAATATTCGTTCTCCTGCGGCACGTCGTAGTTGAACACCGCGTCCACGTCGTCCACGTCGATGCCGCGGGCGGCGACGTCGGTGGCGACGAACACGGGCAGCTCGCCGCGGCGGAAGCGCGCCATGACCTGCTCGCGCTTTTTCTGCGGAATGTCGCCGTGGATGCAGGCGGCATCCAGCCCCTCCATCTCAAGGTACTTCGTCAAGCGCTCGACCATACCCTTGGTGTTGCAGAACACCATCACGCGCTCCAGCTTCTCCTGCCGGATGATGCGCGCCATCGCCGCGACCTTGTCGGTCTGCTCGACCGTGACGGCGTACTGAAGGATGTCGGGCTTGTTCTGCTCGTCCGCGCGGACGGTGATCTCCTCGGGGTCGCGCTGGTAGACCCAGCTGATGTCCATGACCTCGCGCGAGATGGTCGCGGAGAACATACCGAGGTTGCGGCGGGAGGGGATCTTGTCCAGAATGCGGGTGACGTCGTGGATGAAGCCCATGTCGAGCATCCGGTCGGCCTCATCGAGCACAACGGTCTGCACCCGGTCGAGCCGCACAGTGCGGCGCTTCATGTGGTCGGACAAACGCCCCGGGGTCGCCACGACGATCTGCGGCTTTTTCTTCAGCGCGTCGATCTGCTTGCCGATGGGCGCGCCGCCGTAGAGACACACCACGCGGATGCCGCTCATAAATACGGCCAGGTCGCGCAGCTCCGCCGTGATCTGCATGGCAAGCTCGCGCGTAGGCGCCATGATGACCGCCTGCACCTCCTCGCTTTCGGGGTCAATGTGCTCGATGATGGGAATGCCGAAGGCAAAGGTCTTGCCCGTGCCGGTGGGGGCCTTGGCGATCACGTCCTTCCACTCGCGCATCGGCGGGATGCAGCCCGCCTGCACGGGGGTGGACCATTCGATGTTTTTCTTTTCCAATGCGCGCGTCATCTCCGGCAGCAGGCCAAGACTGTCGAAGCGCACGCCCTGTGTGAATTCCATAGCGTTTTCCTCTGTTCTCATGATTTTCAGTCGGGAAAATTATATCATGCCTGTCAATAGCGCGAAAAAGAGACGGCGCCGCCGTCTCTTTTCCTCTGCTTTGCTTACTTATGCGGGACGTGCCAGATGTTGTCCGCGTACTGCGCGACCGCGCGGTCGGCAGCAAAGATGCCGCTGCGCGCGATGTTGAGCAGCGACATACGGTCCCACGCCGCGCGGTCGGCGTAGGTCTTCGCCATGCGCTGCTCGGCGGCGCAGTAGGACGCAAAGTCCTGCAGGAGCATATATTCGTCGCGCTGGAGCAGGCGCTGGGCGAGATCGTCGTAGCTCACGCTGTCGGAGAAGCCCGTGCGAAGCTGGTCGACCACGCGCTTGAGCGCGCCATCGCGCTCGCAGAGCCGCTGGGGCGCGTAGCCCTGCGCCTTTAGGCGCGCGACCTCGTCCGCGTGCAGGCCGAAGAGGAACATGTTCTCGTCGCCGAGCACCTCGTGCATCTCGACGTTCGCGCCGTCGAGCGTGCCGACAGTCAGCGCGCCGTTCATCATGAACTTCATGTTGCCCGTGCCGCTGGCCTCCTTGCCGGCGGTGGAGATCTGCTGGCTGACCTCGCTCGCGGGCATCAGATGCTCGGCAAGCGAGACGCGGTAATTCTCCAAAAAGACCACCTGCAAACGTCCCCTGCACAGCGGATCGCTGTTGATCTGGTTCGCCAGCGAATTGATGAGGTGGATGATGCGCTTGGCGACCGCGTAGCCCGGCGCGGCCTTCGCACCGAAGAGGAAGGTCTGCGGCTGCAGCTCCATGCTCGGATCGTCCTGCAGCTTCTGATAGAGGTAGATGATGTGCATGGCGTTGAGCAGCTGGCGCTTGTACTCATGCAGGCGCTTGACCTGCACATCAAAGATGGCGTCGGTGTTGAGCACCACGCCCTGCGTCTTTTTGACGTAGGCGGCAAAGTCGAGCTTGTTGGCGCGCTTGATCTCGTCGAGCCGCGCGAGCACCGCGCTGTCGCCGGCGAAGGCCTCGAGCTTCTTGAGCTCCTCGGGATGGAGCAGATAGCCGCGCCCGCCGCAGAGATCGGCGATCAGGCTGTCGAGCCGCGGGTTGATCTGCGCGAGCCAGCGGCGGTGGTCGATGCCGTTGGTGACGTTCTTGAACTTCTCCGGCTCCATCTGGTACTGCCAGCGGAACACGTCGTGGCGCAGGATGTCGGAGTGCAGCGCGGAGACGCCGTTGACCGCCATGCCGCCCGCGATGCACAGGTTCGCCATGCGTACCTGCCCGTCCCAGACGATGGCCAGCTCCGCAGTCTTGGCGGGGTCGTGGTAGAAGTCCTCGACCTTGCGTTGATAGCGGTGCGCGATCTCGGTGATGATCTCCCACACGCGCGGGAGCAGCGTCTCCATGAGCTGCTGCGGCCAGCGCTCGAGCGCCTCGGCGAGCACGGTGTGGTTCGTGTAGGCGACGGAATTTTTCGTGATGTTCCATGCGGTATCCCAGTCGAAGCCTGCGTCGTCCATCAGAATGCGCATCAGCTCGGGAATGACGAGCGCGGGGTGCGTGTCGTTGATCTGGATGACGTTCTTCTCGTGGAAGTTTGCCGCCGTGCCGTAGACCTCGATGTGCTTGCGCATGATGGACTGCATCGTGGCAGAGACGAAGAAATACTGCTGCTTGAGGCGCAGGGACTTGCCCTCATAGTGGTTGTCCTCAGGATAGAGGATCTTGGCGATGGTCTCCGCCATCGCCTCCTGCTCACTCGCGCGCAGGTATTCGCCCTGCGAGAACAGGCTCATATCCACCGGCGTCGGGGACTTCGCGTCCCACAGGCGCAGGGGGTTGACGTGCTCGGTGCCGTAGCCGGTGATCTCCATATCGCAGGGCACGGCGAGCACCTTCGTCGCTCCCTCGGGCACGACGTGCAGCCGCCCGTTGTCCCAGAACTTGCGGACCGTGCCGCCGAAGAACACCTCCTCCGTCTCCTGCGGCTTGGGCATCAGCCACGCGCCGCCGATGTCCTTCCAGTTGTCCGGCAGCTCGACCTGCTGCCCGTCCACGATGCGCTGGCGGAAGATGCCCAGCTCATAGCAGATGGAGTAGCCCGCGGCGGGGATGTCGAGCGTGGTCATGGAGTCCAGATAGCAGGCGGCGAGGCGGCCGAGGCCGCCGTTGCCGAGGCCCGCGTCGGGCTCGACCTCGAAGATATCCGCCGCGCGGAAGCCCAGCTCGCCGATCGCCTCGCGCAGCACGCCGCTCACGCCGAGGTTGTAGGCGTTCTTCTCCAGGCTGCGGCCCAGCAGGAATTCCATGGAAAGGTAATGCACCTTCCGCTTTTCCTCGCGGCGCGTGGCCATGCGGCTCTCCACGCCGCGCTCGGTCATCACGTCGCGCAGCACCAGCGCCGCGGCGCGCATCACCTGCGCGTCGTCGGCCTCCTCCGGCGTCACGCCGAAGCCCAGGCGCAGCTTATCCGTAAGCGCCTGCTTCATTCCCTGTGTCGTTGTGATATCCATATTTCTTTGTACCTACCTTATTTGCAGATGGAATCGTAAATTTCGCGATATTTTTTCGCGCTGCGCGCCCAGCTGAAATCCTCGGCCATGCCGCGCTTGCGCAGAGCCTTGTAGGCCTCCGGCTTCTGATGGTAAAGGTCCACCGCCTCGCCGATGACGTAGCACATATCGCCTGCGTTATAATTTGTAAAGGAAAAGCCGTTGCCCGCGCCGTTCCACGCCTCGTAGGCGTGAACGGTATCCTTCAGCCCGCCGGTCTCGCGCACAATGGGCACCGCGCCGTAGCGCATGGCGATCATCTGGCTCAGACCGCACGGCTCGCTCTTGGACGGCATGAGGAACAGGTCCGCGCCCGCGTAGATCTGCATGGCAAGGCTCTCGGAATAGCCGAGATGCACCGCCACGCGGCCCGGGTACTTCGCCTGCGCCCAGGAGAAGAAGGACTCATACTTCCCGTCGCCCTTGCCGAGCACGACGAGCTGCATATCCTTTTCCATGAAGTAGTCGAGCGTCTCGCACACGAGGTCGAGACCCTTGTGGCTCACGAGCCGCGAGACCATCGCGACCACGGGCGTGTCCTTCCTTTCGGCAAGGCCCATCATGCGCTGCAGCGCCGCCTTGTCCTTCGCCTTGCCGGCCATGCGCCGGAGCGAGTAGTTCGCCGTCAAGTTGATGTCGCTCGCGGGATCGTAGCGCTCCATGTCGATGCCGTTGAGCACGCCGTGGAGCTTGCCCTCCACCATCTGCATCACGCTCTCAAGGCCGTGGGCGAAGTAGGCGTACTTGAGCTCCTGCGCGTAGGTGGGGCTGACAGCGGTCACGGCGTCCGCCGTGACGATCGCACCCTTGAGCAGGTTCACGTCGCCGTCGAAGGCAAGCGTGCCGCCGGTGAACCAGCCCGCGTCGAGGCCGAAGAGGTCCTCGACCGTCTCGCGGCCGTAGCGGCCTTGATACTCGATGTTGTGGACGGTGATAACCGTGCGGACGGACTTGTAGAAATCCTCGCGCACCGCCTCGTCACGGATGTAGATGGGCACGAGCGCGGTCTGCCAGTCATTGCAGTGAACGACGTCCAGCTTCTCCGGCAGCAGCGGCAGCAGCTCCGTCACCGCGCGGCAGAAGAAGGCGAAGCGCTCGCCGTCGTCATAATAGCCGTAGAGCTCGGGGCGCTTGAAATACTGCTCGTTGTCCACGAAGTACCACGTCACGCCCTGCCACTCGTAGGAGAAAAGCCCGCAGTACAGGCTGCGCCAGGCAAGGCGCACATAGGTATAGCGCTCAAAATGCAGCCGGTCGCGCCACGCATCCGCGACGCTCTGGTAGAGCGGCAGAATGACGCTCACGCGGTCGCCGTTCGCGGCAAGCGACTGCGGCAGGCTGCCCGCAACGTCCGCAAGGCCGCCGGTCTTGCAGAAGGGAACGGCCTCGGATGTGACATAGAGAATGTTCATAGCTTTCCTCCTTATTCCGTGTATACTTCAGACGATGCTGCCCTTGGAAATGACGATGGGATAGCTCTCATGGCCCATGAGCGTGCGCCCGGGCAGGACCTCCACATATTTGTCGGTAATGACGTAGCGGAGCGTCACGCCGTCGCGCACGCGCGTACCCTTGAAGAGAATGGAATCGCGCAGCTCCGCGCCCTTTTCCACCGTCACGCCGGGGAAGAGGATGCAGTTCTCCACGCTGCCCTCGATGGTGCAGCCGTCGGCGACAAGCGAATTTTTCACGCGGCTGCCCGGCGCAAAATAGCTCGACGCCTCGTCGTCCTCCTTGGCAAGGATGGGCCGCGCGGCGGCAAAGAGCTCGGCGCGGATGGAGCCCTGCAGCAGCTCCATCGAGCGGTCGTAATACTCCTGCACGGAGCGGAGCTGGGCGGCGTAGCCGTCCCAGACGTAGCTCTGGAGCTTCAGCCGTCCGGTCATGCCCGCGAGCACGTCGCGGCGGAAGCTGTATTTATCCTGCGCGGAGCATTCGTCCACGAGCGTAAGCAGCAGCTGCTTGCTGAGAATGTAGATCTCCAGCGAGCGGTGGCCGCGCGGCGCGGTCGGCGCACACCAGACCTGCCCGATCGCGCCGTCGCTCTCGAGCGTGAGGTAGGTCGCGTTGTCCACAAAGCCGCCGTTCGCCGTGCAGACGGCGGTGATGTCCGCGCCGCTCTCCAGATGCGCGGCGAGCACGTCCGCGAGCGGCAGATTGATGATAAGATCGCTGTCGGAGAGCACGACGTAGTCCTGCCGTATCCCCTGTAAGTACGAGCGGACGCCGGCAAGGGCCTCCATCTTGCCGCGGAACTCGCCGCTGCGGTAGGCGCGGGTGTCGGCAAAGGGCGGCAGGATGCGCAGCCCGCCGTACTTGCGCGCCATGTCCCAGGTCTTGCCGTTGCCGATGTGGTCGAGCAGGCTCTGGTAGTTGCCATGCAGCACCACGCCGACGTCGGTGATGCCGGCGGCGTGCAGATTGGAGAGCATGAAATCGACGACGCGGTAGCGTCCGCCGAACGGGATGGAGGCGGGCATCCGGCGTTCCGCCAGCTCGCGCAGTCCCGGCTCCTGTTCGTAGGAGAAAATGATGCCGTGCAGTCCGTTCATCGTACCGTCTCCTTTCCTTCGCGGTTGAGCATCCGGTTCGCCTTGAGCGTGCGGCCCGCCTCGACCTGCGCCTCGGGGCCGACGACCGTGATGCCCCACTCCTCCGGCGGCGCCGCCTCGGGCGACGCGCCGACGCGCGCGTTCTCGCCCACGCGGACGTTCTCGCCGAGGATGGCGTAGGCGACCCTCGCACCGCGCTCGACGACCGCGCCGGGCATGAGGATGGAATACTCCACCTCCGCGCCCTCGGCGACGGTGCAGCGCTGCGAGAGCACGGAATTGCGCACCGCGCCCTCGACCTCCGAGCCGCGGGTGACGACGCTGTGGTCGACCTCCGCCGTCCCGCCGAGGTAGGCGGGCGGCTCGCTCTCCGCACGGGCGTAGATGGGCCAGTCCTTATCGAACAGGTTCAGCCCGCTGCCCTGCGCGAGCATATCCATGTTCGCGTCCCAGAGGGAGTCGAGCGTGCCGACGTCCTTCCAGTAGCCCTCGAAGCGGTAGGCGGACATCTTCTCGCCGGCATTCAGCATGGCAGGGATGATGTTCTTGCCGAAGTCGTTGCTCGAGTCCGCGTCGTTCTCGTCCGCGATGAGGTAGGCGCGCAGCTTCTTCCACGAGAAAACGTAAATGCCCATCGAGGCAAGGTTGCTCCTGGGCTGCTTCGGCTTTTCCTCAAACTCCGTGATGGTGTCCTCGCCGTCGACGTTCATGATGCCGAAGCGGCTCGCCTCATCCCAGGGCACCTCCATCACAGCGATGGTGCAGTCGGCATGGACGCGCTTGTGATGCGCAAGCATGGCGGCATAGTCCATCTTGTAGATGTGGTCGCCGGAGAGAATGAGCACATAGTCGGGATCGTACATATCCACGAAGCCGATGTTCTGGTAAATGGCGTTCGCCGTACCCTTGAACCACGTCGCGCCGTCCGCGCTCTGGTAGGGCGGGAGAATGTGTACGCCGCCGTCCGAGCGGTCAAGGTCCCATGGCTGGCCGTTGCCGATGTAGCGGTTGAGCTCCAGCGGGCGGTACTGCGTGAGCACGCCGATGGTGTCGATGCCGGAGTTTGCGCAGTTGGAAAGGGGAAAGTCGATGATGCGGAACTTCCCGCCGAACGGGACGGCGGGCTTTGCCATGTTCTCCGTCAGGACGTAAAGGCGGCTGCCCTGCCCGCCGGCGAGCAGCATGGCGATGCACTCTTTTTTCATGCCGGTAATTCCTCCCTTGCCTTGCTTTTTTTCGCTTTCGGTCTCTTATATTCGCCCGCGCCGCGCAGGATGACCGCGCCGAGCGGGGGGATAGTGATGGCAATGGACTGCTCGCGTCCGTGCGAGGGGAGCGGCTGCGTTCTGATCGGCCTTTCGTTGCGCCACTCGCCCGTGCCGCCGAACGCGGTATCGTCCGTGGAAAGCTCCTCGCGCCACGTTTTCCTCGGCGGGACGCCGAAGCGGTAATCGCGGTATCCGTTGGGCGAGAAGTTGACCGCGACCAGCAGCTCCTCGCCCGCGCCGTCACGGCGGACAAAGACGACGGTGTTATCCTCATTGTCGTCCGCGACGAGCCACTCAAAGCCCGCCCAGTCAAAGTCGACGCGCCAAAGCGCGGGGTTTGACAGGTAGTACCGGTTGACCGCGCGGAAGAAATCCTGCATCCTGCGGTTGGCGTCGTTTTCAAGCAGATACCAGTCGAGCTGACCGGCAAAATCCCACTCGTGCCACTGGCCCAGCTCCGCGCCCATGAAGGTGAGCTTCTTGCCCGGGTGCGTGAGCATATAGACCATGAAGCTGCGCACGCCCGCGAGCTGCCGCCACTCGTCGCCCGGCATCTTGCCGCGCAGGCTGCCCTTCATGTACACCACCTCGTCGTGCGAGATGGGCAGCACGAAGTTTTCGGAAAAGGCGTACATCAGCGAGAAGGTGAGGTCCTTATGATGGAACTGGCGGAACCACGGGTCGAGCTTGAGGTAGTGGCACATATCGTTCATCCAGCCCATGTTCCACTTGAGGTTGAAGCCCAGCCCGCCGTCCGAGACCGGATAGGTCACGAGCGGCCACGCGGTCGATTCCTCCGCCACCATCATCACGTTCGGGTCGACGGCAAAGGCGGCGGTGTTGAGCGCGCGCAGGAAGTCGATGGCCTCTAAATTCTCGTGTCCGCCGTTTTTGTTCGGCGTCCACTCCCCCGCCTCGCGCCCGTAGTCAAGGTAGAGCATGGACGCCACCGCGTCCACGCGCAGACCGTCGAGGTGATATTCCCGCAGCCAGTAGGCGGCGGACGAGAGCAGGAAGCTCTTCACCTCGCCGCGCCCGTAGTCGAATACGCGCGTACCCCAGCCCGCGTGCTCGCGCTTTTTCGGGTCGGCGTACTCGTAGCAGGGCTCGCCGTCGAAGTCGATGAGGCCGTGCTCGTCCTTGCAGAAGTGCGCGGGCACCCAGTCGAGGATGACGGAGATGCCCCTTCGGTGCATCGTGTCCACGAAGTACATGAAGTCGTGCGGCGTGCCGTAGCGCGAGGTCGGCGCGAAGTAGCCGGTGCACTGGTAGCCCCATGAATCGTCGAGCGGATACTCGGTCACGGGCATCAGCTCCACGCAGTTGTAGCCGAGGTCGGCGGCGTATTCGCTCAGCTCGTCCGCGAGCGAGCGGTAGTCGTAAAAATCACCGTTTTCGCGCCGCCGCCACGAGCCGAGGTGGACCTCGTAGATGTTGAGCGGGCGGTCATAGACCGGCTGCTTCGCCGCAAGATACGCGCCGTCGCCCCAGTCGTAGCCCGCAAGCTCGTAGAGCTTGCTCGCCGTGCCGGGGCGCGTCTCGGCGTGGAAGGCGTAGGGGTCGGCCTTGAAGGTCACCGCGCCGCTTTGGGCGGTGACGGCGAATTTATAGGTGTCATACTCCGAAAGGCCCACGACCTCCGTCTCCCAGATGCCGCCGTCGAGACGGCGCATCGGATGCGCGGCGGGGTCCCACGCGCAGAAATCGCCCACGACGCTCACGCTCCGCGCGTGCGGCGCCCAGACGCGGAACACCCAGCCGTCCGGTGTGCGGTGCGCGCCGAGCGTGCGGTACAGCTCCGTCGCGCTGCCGCCATAAAAGGCGGCGAGATCAAAATGCTCCATGGCGCTTGTCCTCCCTCTTTTCAGCATACGCGCCCGCGGGCGCGAAAAACGTCGAATTTACTTGCCGAGCTTACGGTCCTCGCTCCACCGGGTCAGCTTGGTCTTGTTGCCCTTTTCGTCCATGACGTAGGTGTTGTTGAGCTGATTTTTCAGGTCGCCGAGCACGGAGTTCACATACTCCTGCCGCAGCGCCGCGCGCTCGACCTTCTCCTCGTCGGTCAGCTCCCGCTCCTTCGCGAGCTTGGCAAGCTCGTTGATGCGGTCGATCTTCTTTTGTTCCATCTTGCATCTCTCCTTACAGATACCGGCGCAGCAGGATGCCCGTGCGCCCCTTTTTGCTCAGGCCGCCGACCTCGGCGACCTCGAATTTGCCGAGACCCCGCGCGGAGATGATATCGCCCTGCGCGACGGGAGCGTCGCCCTTGGTGACCTCGCGGTAGTTTTTCTGCACCCGTCCCGCGGCGATCAGCTCCGCGGCCTTGCCGCGGCTCATGGAAAAGCCCGCGGCGGTCACGGCGTCGAGCCGCAGCGTCGCCACCGTGTCCCGAATTTCCTTGACCCTCTGCTCCGGCACGCGCAGCGCATCCGCGCCGATGTCCGTCAGGCGCAGCGCCGTGCGTCCCGCGCCCGTCCAGTTGTCGAGCAGATATTGCGCGACGCCCGCGCTCACAATGAGGTCCGCGCTCCCCTCGCTCACGAGGATATCGCCGAGCGTTTCGCGCTCCACGCCGAGCGCCATGAGGCTGCCGAGCAGGTCGCGGTGCGTGGGGTGCTCGCTCTCGTGCCACGCCGCGCGGAGGAACGCCATCGCGCCGGACGTGTCGGCCTCCTCCTGCCAGTCGGGCAGGAAAAAGAGCATCCGGCGCTCCGCACCCTCGTAGCCGCCGAGGAAGGCGAAGCCTTCGTGGATCGCGGCGGCGCGGAGCAGGTCCCGCGCGCCCTGTGCCTCGGCCGGGCTTAAAAACGCCGTGTTCGCGGGCAGATTCCGCTGTCGGCACTGGTCATATTTATCCAATATGTGCCCTAAAAGCACACGCTCCTCCGCGCTTTTCGCCGCGCGGTCCAGCAAGCTCCGTCGATCCATGGTATCGTTTCCATCCGTTATTTTTCAAGTACTATTGGTACAAGGATATCCTATCACATAACCGGCGCACTTTCAATAGACAGTGTATAAAACTTCATGCACGAGCACAGCACCGCAAATAGGCGCAAATGCTGACGCATGAAGCTTTTGTGCATCCTTTCCGGTTGCCCCGCAGGGGCGAGGAAAGGGCACATTTCAATTTTGCTATGCTTTTGCATAGCAAAAACAGAACGACCCCGAGGGGTCGTTCTCTGTCAGCCTTTAATTGTTGATGCGCACCACGCAGCGGACCGTGACGCCGCCGACGCTCGCCGTCACGTTGGCCGTGCCGGCCTTGACCGGCTTGAGCTTGCCGTCCGTGCTGACCGTCACCACAGAGGTGTCCTCGCTCGACCAGGTCGCCGCCGCGTCGGTTCCGCGCAGAATGAGCTGAATGGAATCGTTCATTCCGATCGTGCAGTCAAAGCGGCCTTCTGCGTCCTTCTTCAGCGTCGTGCCGACGTTCGTCCCGACCGTCAGCACCGAGGGATCGACCGTGGGCGTCGCCGGCTCCGGGTCCACCACCGGCGGGGCAGGCTCGTCGGGCGTGACCGCGGGGTCATCGGGCGTTTCGATGGGATCAATCGGCGTATCCGATGGATCGTCCGTCGCCGGATTGTCCGTCGCGGGATCGACCGGCGCGGGGTCGACGTTCTCCACATCGTTCGCGCGGTCCTCCTGAATTTTCTCCATGAATTTGCCGCCGAAGAGATACCACGAAAGGACGACCAGCACCACCAGCAGCACCGCGATGAGCGGTCCGCGGGCGGAGTGCGTGTGCTTTCGTTCCGCGACGTGATGCCTGCCTTTGCGCTTGGCGGCCGCCTTGCGCGGACGGTCCTCCTCTTCGCAGAAGGGACAGCGGCGATAGCTTGAGGAATACTTTTCTCCGCAGACGGGGCATTTGATGAGGTCCATACATTTTCCTCCCGAGAACACGGACGCGGAGCGTCCGCGTGAAAAACTTATTTACATAATACTTTCTTTTTGCCCCGCCGTCAACCGTTCTTCCCTTTTTTCGAGGAAATTTTTTCGCCGGCGGGCGATCGCCCTTGCAATTTGCCGCCGCGCTTTTTATAATAGAGACAGACAAGCGAACAACGGGGGAGGATATCACGCCTATGAGCACCATTTTCATCGGCATCGCCGGCGGCACCGGCTCCGGCAAGACCACGCTCACGCGCCATCTCAAGGAGCATTTCGGCGACGCCGTCACCGTCATCGGACACGACAGCTACTATAAGCGGCAGGACGGCAAGACCTACGAGGAGCGCTCCAAGGTCAACTATGACCATCCCGACGCCTTTGAAACGAGCCTGCTCGTCGAGCATCTCAAGGCGCTCAAGGCGGGCCGCAGCATCCAGTGCCCCGTCTACTCCTATGTGGACCACAACCGCACGGACGAGACCGTCGAGGTCTTCCCCACCAAGGTCATCATCGTCGAGGGCATCCTCATTTTCCAGGACCCGACCCTGCGCGATATGTTCGACATCAAGATTTTCGTCGAGACCGACGCCGACGTGCGTATCCTGCGCCGCGCCCTGCGCGACATCCGCGACCGTGGCCGCACGCTCGAGAGCGTCATCACGCAGTACCTTACGACCGTCAAGCCCATGCACGAGCAGTACGTCGAGCCGAGCCGCAAGTACGCGGACATCATCGTGCTCGAGGGCGGGCACAACCTCGTCGCGCTCGACATGATCATGCAGCGCATCGCCAATCACATCGCGAGCGAGGACTGAGCAAGGCACACAGCAAAAAAAGCAGCCGGCCGGCTGCTTTTTCTTTTTGCATTTATGCGCCCGCGAAGCGGAACACCACGCCCACGAGGGCGGAGAGGCCGATGAACACGATGGGGTGCCAGTTCTTCGTCTGCTTGACCCAGCGCGTGAGCACGAGCAGCACGGCGGCAAGGATGATCCCCTGCCAGAAAAGCACGCCGCCGGTGAGCCAGAAGGTCTCCTGCACCACGACAAGTCCCGCCGCCGTGATGAGCGCGGTGGACGCGGGACGCAGGCCGTAGAACGCGCCCGCGACGTACTTGCTGTCGCGGAACGCCTGCAGGAAGGCCGCGACGATGAGGATCACGATGACGCTCGGCACAATGAGGCCGACGGTCGCCGTCACCGCGCCGGGCACGCCCTTGGCCAGGAAGCCGACGTAGGTCGCCATGTTGACGCCGATGGGGCCGGGGGTGGACTCGGACACGGCGATCATGTCCGCGAGCTGCGCGCGGGTGAACCAGCCGGTCTTATCCGCCATATCGTAGAGGAACGGAAGCGTGGCCATGCCGCCGCCGATGGCGAAAAGGCCGGTCTTGAAAAATTCCCAGAAGAGCTGTAAATAGAGCATCATTCCGCCTCACCGCCTTTCCTGAGCGCAGCCTGCAGCACAATGCCGCTGACCGCCGCGAACAGCACGAAGATCACCGGCGAGAGGTCGGTGAGCAGCGACGCGAGCAGAATGACCGCGTAGAGCGCCAGCGTCCTTTTATCGACGACGGACTTCTTCCACAGCTTCACCACCGCGTTGAAGATCAGCACGCACACGCACACGCGGATGCCCGCGAAGGCGTTCCTGACCCACGCGACCTCGGCAAAGGTCGTGATGACGCCGGCGAGAAGCGAAATGATGATGAGCGAGGGGAACACGACGCCGAGCGTCGCGACCACGCCGCCGACATTGCCCAGCACCTTGCGTCCTGCGAAGGTCGCGGTGTTCACCGCGATGACACCCGGGGTACACTGACCGATGGCGAACCAGTCCGCCAGCTCCTCCTCCGTCGCCCAGCCCTTATTCTCCACGACCTCGCGCTGCAAAATGGGCAGCATCGCGTAGCCGCCGCCGAAGGTCATCACACCGACCTTGGCGAAGGTATAAAACAGTTCCCAGAGTCTCTTTGCCATAGCGTCTCCTTTTTATTCCACATAGCCGTATAAACCGCGCACGGAGACCTCCCCCGTGCGGATGGTCTCGACCGTTCCGTCCGCGCGGCGCACGACAAGGCCGAACTGATCGTCCACGTCCAGCGCCGTGACCTTCTCCTTTACATCCTGCCACAAAAGCTGCACCTCGCGTCCGAGCGTCAGGCAGTCGCGGCGGTAGGCCGTGAGGTAGGACGCCGTGTCGCCGCTTTGCAGCGCGGCGTAGAGCTTGTCAAGCTCCTCGATGAGCGCGGCGGCCAGCGCCGCGCGCTGCACGCGCTTCCCGGTCTCGAGATAGAGCGAGGTCGCCACATCGCGGAGCTCCGGCGGGAAGTCCTCGAGCGCGTTGTTGCAGTTGACGCCGATGCCGATGACGGCGTATTGCAGCGCGCCGCTCTCGCCCTCGAGCGACAACTCGGTGAGCGTGCCGCTGAGCTTCTTGCCGTTCAAGACAAGATCGTTCGTCCACTTGATCTGCGGCCGCACGCCACAGGTGCGTTCCACCGCATCGCAGGCCGCCACCGCGCCGAGCGCCGTGAGGGGCAATATCTTCTCCGGCGTGAGCTGCGGGCGCAGCAGCGCGGACAGATACACGCCGCGCCCCGGGCCGCTGGAGAAGCTGCGGCCGCGCCGTCCACGGCCCGCGGTCTGCTCGTCGGCCACGGCCACCGCGCCGTCCGGCGCGCCCGTCGCGGCGGCGCGCTTGAGAAAGCTGTTCGTGGAGTCCACGCTCTCAAAGCACTCGAGCGTGCGCCCGACGGTTTTCGTCCCGCCGAGACGGCGGCGCAGCTCGCGCTCGCTGAGCACGTCCGGCGAATCGGCCAGCCGATAGCCCAGTCCCGTCTGCGCCTCGATGGTGTAGCCGTCGCGCCGCAGGGCGCCGACCGCCTTCCACACCGCCGCGCGGGAGATGCCGAGCTGCGAGGAGATATCCTCGCCGGAGACGAAAGCTCCCGCCTGCGCGCTGAGCAGCGCAAAAATTTTTTCCTTACTCACCGTCTCGCCCGCCTCCTGCTCATTTCCTGAAATTTGTAACCGTTTTGTTGTTGACGAACGGCGCCGAAGAACCTACAATAGGATGATACGGCCGCCGACAGTGCGGATATTGTAGCACGCATTCCGCCGTTTGTAAACCTCTCTTCCTTTTTCATTTTACTGTAGGAGCATCCACCGTGAGCTTTTCGACCTTACCGTTTCTCTTTTATTTTCTGCCCGCCTTTCTGGCGGTATACTATATCGTCCCCGCCCGCTTCCGCAACGCCGTGCTCGCGCTGGGGAGCCTGCTCTTCTACTGGCTCGGCGCGGGTACGGGCGCGCTTCTCGTGCTGCTTGCGCTCATCCTCGTCAACTTCGCCGCGGGGCGGCTGATCGAGGACGCGCACGGCGATGAGCGGCGCGCCTGGTTTGTGCTCGCGCTCGCGTGCGACGTGGGCAGTCTTTTCTATTTCAAGTACATGGGTTGGTTTCTGGAAAATTTGGGCAGACTGACGAATACCGACTTTTCCTTTTTCCGCGTCGCCCTGCCGCTCGGCGTGAGCTTCTATGTGTTCCAAAGTATCGCCTACGTCGCGGACGTCTACCGCGGCGACGCCGAGGCCGAGCGCAGCCTTTTGGACTATGCCGCCTTTCAGGCGATGTTCCCCCAGCTTACGATGGGTCCCATCCTGCGCCTGCGCGATGTGAGCGCGGAGCTGCACACGAAGCGTCCCTTCTCCCGCGCTGCGGTCGAGGGCGGCTTTTCGCTCTTCGTGGTCGGACTTGGCTGCAAGGTCATCCTTGCCGACCAGCTCGCCTCGCTTTGGACGGCGCTCGAGCGCATCGGCTTTGCCTATCTTTCCGCGCCGCTGGCGTGGTTCGGCGCGGCGGGCTACAGTTTGCAGCTTTACTATGACTTCGCGGGCTACTCGCTCATGGCGATGGGACTTGCCCGTATGCTCGGCTTTGTGATCCCGCGCAATTTCGACCTGCCCTACTGCTCGCGCTCCATCTCCGAATTCTGGCGGCGCTGGCACATCACGCTCGGCACCTGGTTCCGCGACTACCTCTACATCCCGCTCGGCGGCAGCCGGAACGGCAAGCGCCGGCTTCTTCTGAGCCTGTTCGCCGTGTGGACGCTCACGGGCCTCTGGCACGGCGCGGCGTGGAATTTCGTCCTGTGGGGTCTCGTGCTCTTCGTGTTCATCGCGCTGGAAAAGTTTTGCATC
The DNA here is from genome assembly GCA_002437735.1 of Oscillospiraceae bacterium UBA6370. Taxonomy (GTDB): domain Bacteria; phylum Bacillota; class Clostridia; order Oscillospirales; family Oscillospiraceae; genus Hominicoprocola. The sequence goes on from DJRC01000079.1 coordinate 16,079, forward strand.
GGCGGCTTTTTAGAGCGTCATCGCTTCCTCGCGCGTCTCTATTTTCTCTTCCTCATCCCGCAGACGTGGGTGGTGTTCCGCATCTCCGACCTCGGCGAGCTGAGGAACTACTTCTCCCGTCTCTATCCCTTCCTCAGCAGCGGCGAGAGCGTGTTTGCCGGCGACCTTCTGCGCCAGCTCAAGAGCTACTGGTGGCTCTTTGCTCTCGGTATTCTTCTCGCTACGCCGTGGCCGCGCCGCTTCTATGAAAAATACCGCGCGACGCCGCTCGTCTGGCTGCCGCTGTTCGCGGTGTTCTGGCTGTGCCTCTATCTCATCGCGACCGGCACGGGCAACCCGTTCCTCTACGCCCGCTTCTGAATTTTCCCGAAGGAGGTCATTCCATGTCCCACTTTTCTCCCCTGCTGTGGCTGTGCGCGGTGAGCGCCGCGGCGCTCAATTCCTTCACCGCGCTCGACCCCACCGGCGCTTACAAGCAGTACCTCGACGCGCTGGGTGAGAACACGCCCGCCATCGCCGCCTTTTTTGATGCCGCCGAAAGCGGCGTCTTCCCATGGACGATACCTGGTGTGTCCGAGTCGATCCCAAGCCCCGTGCCCGATCTTCTGCCCCAGCCGCCCGAGGTGGTCGACCCGGTGATCTCCGACGAGCCGGAGGAGCCGGTCAGCCAATTTACCACGGTGGACGCAAGCTATTTTGACGACGCGCTTTTTATCGGCGACTCGCACACCGACGGCTTCCACGACTATGCGGGGCTGAGCAACGCGACCTACTTCACCAAAAACGGCCTAACGGTAAAGGACGCCACGGAAAAGAGCTTCATTGAGCTGGACGGCAAAAAGGTCACGCTCGCCGAGGCGCTCGGCACGAGACAGTTCGGCAAGGTCTATATCCTCCTCGGCATCAACGAGATCGGCGCTTACACCGCCGCGGACTGGGCGGCTCAGTACAAAACGCTGCTCGACCTCGTGCGTGAAAAGCAGCCCGACGCGGTCATTTTCATCCAGTCCATCTTCCACACTACACAGAAGAAGTCGGATAGCTCCTACTTCAAAAACGAGGTCATCAACGAGCGCAACGCCGCCATCGCGCAGCTGGCGGACGGCAAAACGGTCTTCTACCTCGATCTCAATCCGCTCTTCGACGACGAGAACGGCGCGCTGCGCGCCGACTACTCCGGCGACGGCGTTCACGTCCGCGCGCCCTACTATGTGCAATGGCGCGATCATCTCTATCAGTTCGGCGTGGTCAAATAACGTAAAAAATCGCTTCCCTGATCGGGAAGCGATTTTTTATCTGCTGTTTTCGGGAGGAATTACTCCCAGCGGTCCGCCTCGGGCGTGCCGTTCACATGCTTGACGACCATACCCGTCAGGGCAAAGAGGGCGATGGCGTTGGGGATGACCATGAGGTTATTGAACATATCGCTCAGCTCCCACACGAGGTCGCTGGAGGTCAGCGTGCCGAGGAAGATGAACACCAGCGCGATGACGGTGTAGACGACCGTGGACTTCTGACCGAAGAGGTAGGCCATGTTGATTTTGCCGAAGAGGTTCCAGCCGAGGATGGTGGAGAAGGCGAAGAAGAACAGGCAGACCGCGACGAACATCGCGCCCGCGCTCTCACCGAAGACGACGCCGAAGGCGGTCTGGGCAAGGTTGGTCTTCTTGAGCACGTCCTGCGCCGCAGCCGCGCCGCAGCCGTGGAGCGGGCCGCCCTCGGTGTAGAGGGTGGAGATGATGACGAGGGCATTGAGGGTGAGGACCACGAAGGTGTCAATGAACACGCCGATCATGGCGACGACGCCCTGCTGGTGAGGGTTCTTGACGTTGGCCTGCGCGTGGGCGTGGGGCGTGGAGCCCATACCGGCCTCATTGGAGAACAGACCGCGCTTCGCGCCCTGAGAGAGGGCGATCTTCAGCGCCGCGCCGAAGCCGCCGCCGATAATCGCCTGTGGGGCAAAGGCGTATTTAAAAATCATGCCGAAGGTCGCGGGAATGTACTTGATGCGGGCGATGAGGACAATCAGACCGCCGAGCAGGAAGATGGCCGCCATGATGGGCACGACCTTCTCGGTCACGGAGGCAAGACGCTGCACGCCGCCGAGGAAGATGAAGCCGCAGATGGCAACGAGTACCACGCCGATGATCCACGTCGGCACGTTGAAGGCGTTGGAGAAGGTCTCACCGATGGAGTTGGACTGCACCATGCAGCCGAAGAAGCCGAGCGCCAGAATGATGGCGACGGCGAAGAAGCCTGCGAGGAACTTGCCGAAGCCGCCCTTGAAGGCGGTGGTGATGTAGTAAACAGGGCCGCCGAGGACGTTGCCGTCCTTATCCACGGTGCGCGTTTCCTGCGCGAGCGTGGCTTCCGCGTAGATGGTCGCCATGCCGAGGAAGGCGATGACCCACATCCAGAAGATGGCGCCGGGGCCGCCGGTGAGGATCGCGCCGGACGCGCCGACGATGTTGCCGGTGCCGACCTGCGCCGCGATGGCGGTGGCGAGCGCCTGGAAGGAGCTCATGCCGCTCTCCTGCTTTCCGCCGCGGAGACTGAGGCTGCCGAACACGCTGTTCCAGCCCTCCTTGAAGTGACGGACCTGCACGAAGCGGGTCTTGATGGAGTACCACAGACCAACGGCGATGAGCAGCGCGACCAGAATGTAGTCGGACAGGTAGCCGTTGATCTTCTGCACAATGGGGAGAAGTGCTTCAGTCATGGGAAATTTCCTCCTAAAAATGTAGTGCCCCGCTTTTCTTCCTCCTCTCGCTTTGCAGGCAAAGCAAAAAACAGGGCCGCCGAAGAAATCGACAGCCCTAATCCAAATTCCCATCCATGAAAAAACAGCGCAGCAAAACCGCATAGCGGTTTCCTGCCCTGTCTTCTTTGCCTGAGAGATTCAGCCCGCGCGGGGCCTTACACCTTCGGCACTCATTGCTGAGATTTTCCAGAGCCATCTCCACCCCCAGTCTCCCTGCGGATTCAAGGGGCTTCTACGAACTAAGGACAGGATACCCATTTTTTCGCCGCTTGTCAACAGGGATTTTAACGCGCTCTGAACGAGGAACGGAGAAAACGGCTGCAAAGCAGCCGTTTTCTTTCTCTTTTTCAGAAATTGTTCAAATCCGCCAAATTTTTCTCTTTTTCGCGCCCGGATTCGGCGATGTATTTAAGTTTTCTATCGAAAATACAGATCAATTAGAAATGTCTATCTTTTTTTGGATCGCCAGTTCCTCGTAGCCGGTCGTCTCGTCGCGCTCGCGGGTAAAGACGGTGTCCGGCAGCTCGGCGAGAACGATCTCCGCTGTGGTGTTCACGAGGCAGCCGGGGCGCAGGTGTCCGCCGAACACACTCAGATCACGGCGGGCAAAGCTCGCGTGCAGGTGGCTGCCGTGCTCGCTGACGGTGCCCATGAGCGAGACGATCTCCACGTCCTCCGTGCCGCTTTGCACATCGACGCCGCTCGCGTCGCGCAGCTCCCAGCGGTAGACGCAGCCGACGGCGGAGAGCACGACGCCTGCGGCGATACGGTGCGCGGAGGCATAGCGTTGGATGCTCTCATACAGATCGTCGCCGCGATGCAGGCGAAAGCAATGGTACATGGCGCTTCTCCTTTACACCACCTGAAAGAGGTAGAATTTGAGGTAGTCCGTTTCCGGCACGTTCCAAAGGATCGGATGGTCGGGGGACTGCTGACGGGCCTCGATCTGACGCAGCTCCACGCCCGCGTCCAGCGCGGCGGAGCGCAGCATTTTTTCAAACAGCTCGCTCGGCATGAAGTGGCTGCACGAGGCGGTGGCAAAGTAGCCGCCGCGCGGCAGCAGCCGCAGGGCGCGGAGGTTGATGTCCTTATAGCCGCGCTCGGCGCTCTTCACCGTCTTGCGCGACTTGGTGAAGGCCGGCGGGTCAAGGATGATGAAGTCATACGGCTTGCCGCCCTTTTTCTCCAGCTCGGTGAGAAGGTCGAACACGTCCGCGGTTAGGAAGTCCATGCGGCCCTCCAGCCCATTGCGTACGGCGTTCGAGCGGGCCATATCGATGGCGCTCTGTGAGATGTCCACGGCAGTGACGTGCTCCGCGCCGCCCCGCGCGGCGTTGAGCGCAAAGGAGCCGGTGTGGGTGAAGCAGTCGAGCACGCGGCGGCTGCGGGCAAGGCGCGCGACCGCGAGGCGGTTGTACTTCTGGTCGAGGAAGAAGCCGGTCTTTTGGCCGTTCTCCACGTCCACACGGTAATAGACACCGTTCTCGCAGATCTCCGTTACAGCACTCGCGGGCGCCTCCCTGCCTCCGAGCGAGAACCAGCCCTTCCCCTGCTCCATGCCCTCAAGGGCGCGGATCGCCGCGTCGTTGCGCTCGTAAACGCCGTCGATCACAACGCCGTCCTCGGCGAGAACCTCGACGAGCAGCGGAAAAAGCATCGCCTTGATGCGCTCCATGCCGACGGAGAGCGTCTGCGTGACGAGCAGGCTTTCAAAGCGGTCCACCGTCAGGCCGGGGAAGCCGTCCGCCTCACCGAAGATGACGCGGCAGCAGGAGACGTCCGCGCCCATGACGGTCTTGCGGTAGTCCCAGGCGTAGCGGATGCGGCGGCGCCAGAAGTCCGCGTCGAAGCGGTCGTTCGCGTTGCGGGAGAGCAGGCGGATGCGGATCTTGCTCTCGCGGGAGAAAAAGCCGCTGCCAAGGTATTTCCCTTTCTCGCTCACCGCGTCCACGAGCGCGCCGTTTTCCACGCCCTCGGGCGCGGAGACGATCTCCTGCGCGTAGATCCACGGGTGGCCGCCCTCGACCCAGCGGGTCCCCTTGGCGGTGATGGTGAAGCGGGGATAGGCTCTTTCTGTTTTCATGGCGTGACCTGCCTTCCTGAGATTCTCGGAAAACTATAGCACAGGGCAGGAGAAAAGGCAAGGCGGACGCCTTGCCTTTTCCGATCGTTTTTTACTTGCACAGTCCGCTCAGCTCCTCGCAGAAGCTCTGCGCCGAGGCCTCATCCCGCATGACGACGAGCACCGTGTCGTCGCCGCAGACGCAGCCGATCATGGCGGGCAGGTCGTCCATCGCGTCGAAGGCCGCGCCCGCCGCGCTGGCAAGACCCGGCATCGTCTTGAGGACCACAAGGTTCTGCGCGTAATCTACGCTCAGACTGCACTCGCGCAGGATGCGTTGGAGCCGGTCGTTAAAGTCGTAGCCCGTCGAGCGCGCCGAGGAGGCGTAGCGGTAGCGTCCGCCGCCGCACGGCTCTTTATACAGGTGCAGCTGCTTGATGTCGCGGGAAACGGTCGCCTGTGTGCTGGGGATGCCGCATTCGGAAAGTCGCTCGAGCAGCTCCTCCTGCGTTTCGATCGCATACTGCGTGATCAGTTCAAGGATCTTCTCCTGTCGCTTACTCTTCATAGCCTACCCCCACCGTATGTTTTTTCATGCGTGGTCCTGTGGCTATTATACTGTAATATCAAAAATTATGCAACGATGTATGCAAAAATAACCGTTCACTGGCACACGCGGCACACGCCGCGCGGAAATCAGTGGAATACGCGGGCGACGCGGTGCATCAGCGCGGAGGTCAGGCCGCAGCCCTCGTCGTCGCCGATGAGGTTCGCCGTTTCCTGCGAGGAGAGGAAGTTGCCGTCGCTGTCGTAGCCGAAGAAGGTGATCTCGTCGCCGACCTTGGCATCCTCCACGCCGGTGACATCCACGAAGCACTGGTCCATGCAGCAGGCCAGCAGCGGGCAGCGCTTGCCGCCCACGAGCACCGGCGCGTGGCAGGCCACGAGCTTTTCGTTCAGGCCGTCGCCGTAGCCGACGCCAACGGTCGCCACGACGGTATCCTTATCCAGAACGTACTTGCCGAAGTAGGCGAGCGAGTCGCCCGCGCGGCGCTGCTTGACGTTGGTGAGATAGCTGCGCCAGGAAACGACCTCCTGAATGTTTCCGAGCGGCTTTTTCGGATGGTCCATATAGAGCCGGCGGCCAATGCGCACGGCGTCAAGCGCGTACTGCGGGAAGAGCTCGGAGCTCTCCGAGGCGCTGATGTGGCACATCGGGACCGGAATGCCCGCCGCCTTGAGCTGCTCCACGCCGGCAAGCAGCCTCTGATACTGCGTCTCGCAGACCTCGGCGTTGCCGGGCCACGCGAAATGGGAGAACGCGCCGGTGACACGGACCCACTCCTGCGCCGCCTTGAGCTCCCCGATCAGCGCGGCGAGCTCCTCGCCCGGCTCCACGCCGATGCGGTGCATACCGGTCTCCAGCTTGATCTGCACGTTCAGCGGCTTGCTCTGCGCCTTGCAGAGCTCCGCAAGCTCCGGCACCATGCCGAGGCGCGAGACGGTCACGGTTAGGTCACATTCGACCGCAGGCGCATACTGGAACGGCAGCGTGCTGCCCATGATCAAGATGTCCTGACGGATGCCCTCACGGCGCAGCGTCACGCCCTCGGAGACGTTGGCGACGGCAAAGCAGCCGATCTCCGGAAAGGCGCTGAGCGTCCGCGCGACGCCGACCATCCCCATGCCGTAGGCGTCATCCTTGACGACGGGGATGAGCTTCGTCCCCGCCGGGAGTGAGCGCAGGATCGTGCGCACGTTTTCACGCAGCTTGTCGGTATCAATGATCAGGCTTGAGTTGTTGAGCACTCCGTAGGTCGTATTCATATCCTATCCTCACTTCCCGCACATCTCGCGAACGAGCCGAGATGCGCCCTTGTACTTTTGAGATTTCATTCGGTGCATACAGCCGTTTTGCGTATTTTCATTCTGTATATGCTCGATGTTTTTGTATTTTATCTCTTTTCTTTTTAGATTGCAAGTCTCTTCTGCATCTGCAACGGATTCTTGTCATTTTGCATAAGAAAATTTAATTATTGTGTGCGAATTTTGAATATCAAACCGATTGACTTTGCATGAATATCCTCTTATACTATGTCATCATCTTGATTTGCGAATATAAATTCATATTCACCCGCTACCGAGGAAACTCCGGCACCCCCCATCCCGATCTTCCTTCCCGCCGGAGCTTACTGCGAATGTGCAAGGTCCCTTGAGACTTTGCACATTCGCTGCGTTTTGGGTGAAAAACTGCTAATTTCCGCTTGCTTTTTGCCCGGGACTGTGGTATGATTACATCCTGTGAATACAGCGCGTTCTGCGTTTATCAACTGATTGGAGGTCTCCTGTTATGGAACTGTTTATCACCATTCTTCAGCTTATCTGTGGTCTGATCGTCATTGGCATCGTGCTCTTCCAGAGCGGCAAGTCCGCCGGTCTGAGCGGCGCCATCGGCGGCGTGGCCGATTCCTTTATGGCGAAGAACAAGGCCAAGAGCATGGACGCCAAACTCGCCCGCGCGACCAAGTGGGTCGGCGCTGCGTTCATCGTCTTGACGCTCGTTCTCAACATGCTGTAATTTTTCGCGCATATTCGACAAATCGTAATCAAAAAGAGCTGCCGAAGCCTCACTTCGGCAGCTCTTTTTCTCTATCTCACGCAATCCGCTTGAGCTCGTTGGGACGGATGTAGAGCTTTCCCGGCTCCAGCTCGACGCCCTTTTGCCGAAAGAGCTCCTCCAAGGTGACGAAGCGGTAGCCCTGCGGGGTTAGGGCGTCGATGGCGCGCAGCGCCGCCTCGACGCTGGTGGCGTAAGGGTCGTGCAGGAGAATGATGTCGCCGTCGCGAGCATGGTCGATGATGTCCTGCGCCACAGCGTCGGCGTCCAGCCTGCGCCAGTCCTCCGTATCCAGCGACCAGTAGACCATCGACACCTCGACCGCCGCAGCGGTCTGCGGGGCGAGAAAGCCCCACGGCGGGCGGAGCCAATAGTCGCCGTCGCCCAGCAGCGTGCGCAATGCCTCGTCGGTCGCGGCGATCTCGCGCAGGCGCTCGGCGGGGTCGCCGCGGCTGAGATCCATGTGCGTAAAGGTGTGATTGCCGACCTGATGCCCCTCATCCGCCATGCGGCGCACGGTGTCCTCATGTCCGGCGATCTGCTCGCCGATCAGGAAGAAGGTCGCCTTGGCGCCGCGCTCCGCGAGGCCGTCGAGCAGCTGCTCGGTGGTCTCGGGCCATGGGCCGTCGTCGAAGGTCAGCGCCACATATTTCTCCGGCCCAGCCGCCGGCTCTGCGGCAGAGGCCGGCAGTCTTTCCTCCGAACGCGGCGCAAGCGCCAGCAGCGGTACGGCGAGCATACACAGCAGCGCGCGCCGCTTTTTCCTTGTCATTCCATCGCCCCCTCGGAGGAGCTTATGCGCCCGGCGGCGCGCTTATCCCTGCGGGACGGGCTGCGGATCATTCTTTTCCCTCCGATGCACTGCGGCGTGCAACAAATGGCGTTTTGCGCCACAAGGAAAACGGGCGTTTCCAATCATGCGGCAGAGAAGCATAAAAAGTCCTTTTGTATGGCTTCGCGATCTGCCATACAAAAGGACTTTTTACTTACGCTGTTATGCTTAGACCAGCTCGATGATGGCCGTCTCGGCAGCGTCGCCGCGGCGAACGCCGGTGCGGACGATGCGGGTATAGCCGCCGTTGCGCTCAGCATAGGCGGGGGCCAGCTCCTTGAAGGTCTTCTTGCAGACGTCTTCGCGGGTGATGAAGGCCATCGCCTGACGATAAGCCGCCAGATCGCCCTTCTTGCCGAGGGTGATCATCTTCTCAGCCAGGGGCTTGATCTCCTTGGCGCGGGTGACGGTCGTTTCCATCTTGCCGTTGTCCAGAAGGTCGGTGACCTGCTGACGGAGCATCGCCATACGCTGATCGGTAGTCTTACCGAGCTTACGAGTTCCGGGCATGTTGGTTTTCCTCCTTATCAGGATAAGTTAGCGGGTCTTCGTCCTGCGGCGCTGCCGCAGGCGACAACCCCTGTCAGTTGTTGTCGTCGCTGGCGAGGGACAGGCCCATCATCGCCAGCTTGTTGATGACCTCTTCGAGACTCTTGCGGCCCAGGTTGCGGACCTTCATCATATCGTCCTCGGTCTTGGAGATCAAGTCCTCGACGGTGTTGATGTTGGCGCGCTTGAGGCAGTTGAAGCTGCGCACGGAGAGATCGAGCTCCTCGATGGTCAGCTCCAGCACCTTGTCGCGCTGGGTCTCGGCCTTCTCGACGACGGTGGACTTGCCGCCCATGGCGTCGGACAGGTCGGTGAAGAGAGCGAAGTGATCGCAGAGGATCTTGGCGCCGAGGGACACCGCGTCACGGGACGAGATGGTGCCGTCGGTCCAGACCTCGAGCGTCAGCTTGTCGAAGTCGGTCATGTTGCCCACGCGGGTGTTTTCCACGGTGTAGTTGACCTTGTAAACAGGCGTGTAGATCGAATCGACCGGAATGAGGCCGATCGTGGTCTGCGCCGGCTTGTTGCGGTCAGCGGGGACGTAGCCGCGGCCGTGGCTGAGCGTCAGCTCCATGTTGAGCGTCGCTCCGGCGTCGAGCGTTGCGATGTGCAGGTCGGGATTGAGGACCTCGACCTCGCTGTCGCACTTGATGTCGCCGGCCTTGACCTCGCAGGGACCGGTGGCCTCGATGAAGACCGTCTTGGTGCCCTCCGCGTTGTGGAGCTTGGTGATCAAGCTCTTGACGTTGAGGACGATCTCCGTCACATCCTCCTTGACGCCGGGGATGGTGGAGAACTCATGCTGCACGCCGGCGATCTTGATGGCGGTAGCTGCGGTGCCGGGGAGCGAAGAGAGCATAATGCGGCGCAGGGCGTTGCCCAGCGTAATGCCGTATCCACGCTCCAGAGGCTCGACAACGTACTTGCCGTAAGAGCTGTTCGCGGAGTCTTCGATACACTCGATCTGGGGCTTTTCAATTTCAATCATGCAGTTACCCTCCTTCATCTTCTCATTGCGGTGGCGCATCGCTGCGCCCCGCCGGCAATTCCTATCATTATTGAGGGTATCCTCCGATTACTTGGAGTACAACTCAACGATGAGGTGCTCCTCAACAGGAACGTCGATCTCCTCGCGGGCGGGAAGACGAGTGATGGTGCCCTTGAGAGCATTCTTCTCGCGCTCCATCCACACGGGCTGCAGGAACACAGGCGCGTCCTGGCCCATCAAGCGCTTGAAGCACTCGGCGGAGCGGCTGCCCTCTGCGACCTCGATCACATCGCCGGCCTTGACGAGGTAGGAAGGAATGTTGACCTTCTTGCCGTTGACGGTGAAGTGGGCGTGGCTGACGAGCTGACGGGCCTGACGGCGGGTCATCGCAAAGCCCATGCGATAGACGACGTTGTCCAGACGGCGCTCGACGGTGATGAGCAGGTTGTCACCGGTCTTGCCGGGAGCCGCAGCGGCCTTCTCATAGTAATCATGGAACTGCTTTTCCAGGATACCGTAGATGAACTTGACCTTCTGCTTCTCAGCAAGCTGGATGCCATACTCGCTCTTTTTTCTCTTCATCTGGCTGCCGGGGTTGCGGTTCGTGGTCTTCTTCGCATAACCCATAACGGCAGGAGAAATGCCTAAAGCCTTGCAGCGCTTGGCGATCGGCTGCATATTCTTAGCCATATTGCTTGTTACCTCCTCTTTCGATTAAACGCGGCGGCGCTTCGGGGGACGGCAGCCATTGTGAGGAAT
>DJRC01000079.1:26765-40558 GCA_002437735.1 Oscillospiraceae bacterium UBA6370
CCCTGGCCGGGACCCTTGACGAAGACCTCGACGGTCTTGAGACCATGCTCCATAGCGGCGGTAGCCGCCGTCTCAGCAGCGCTCTGCGCGGCGAAGGGAGTGGACTTCTTGCTGCCGCGGAAACCGAGACCACCGGAGGAAGCCCAGGAAAGGGCGTTGCCCTGAGAGTCGGTCACCGTGACCATGGTGTTGTTGAAGGAAGAACGAATGTGGACCTGTCCACGCTCAATGTTCTTCTTTTCGCGACGACGGCGGATAACCTTCTTGCCGTTAGCCTTAGCAGTAGCCATATTCTATTCTCCCTCCTTACTTCTTCTTGTTCGCAATGGTCTTCTTGGGGCCCTTGCGGGTGCGTGCGTTGGTCTTGCTGCGCTGACCGCGAACGGGCAGGCCGCGGCGATGACGGGTGCCGCGATAGCAGCCGATCTCGCTCAGACGCTTGATGTCGAGCGCGGTCTGGCGGCGCAGGTCGCCCTCGACCATGTAGCCGTGGTCGATGGCTTCACGCAGCTTGGCCTCTTCCGCATCGGTCAGATCCTTGACGCGGGTGTCGGGGTTAATGCCTGTCTGCGCCAGAATGTCCTGAGCGCTCTTTCTGCCAATGCCGTAGATGTAAGTCAAACCGATTTCGATTCGCTTATCCTTGGGCAGGTCAATACCGGCAATACGTGCCATACTCTTTAACCTCCAATTAAGTCTTAGCCCTGGCGCTGCTTGTGCTTGGGATTCTCGCAAATGACCATGACACGGCCTTTACGACGAATGATCTTGCACTTCTCGCACATGGGCTTCACGGACGGTCTTACTTTCATGTCGATAAACCTCCATTACTTAGTACGCCAGGTAATGCGACCGCGGGTCAGGTCATAGGGAGACATCTCCACCGTGACCTTGTCACCTGGCAGGATCCTGATGAAATTCATTCTGAGCTTTCCGGAAATATGCGCCAATATCGTGTGTCCATTTCCAATGTCTACTTGGAATGTGGTGTTGGGCATCGCCTCAACGACAGTGCCTTCCACTTCGATCATGTCGGATTTTGCCAAAGTGTTGATCCCTCCTGGTCTTGATTACCGTGCTCGCCGCGATAGACGGCGAGGGCTTTACGAAGCTCACTGTTTGTAATGATCTCGCTGCTTCTGAGCTTTGCGGCGAGCTCCTCCGGCGCGGCTCCCGCGCGCTGAACGTGCCTGCACTTCTTGCGCTTAGGGGCTTCGAGCCGTCTGGATCTGCCGTCCGCGAGCAAAAGATATTCGTTCTGAACATCCACAACGAAGAAGAGCCTGCCCTTCTCCCTGCCCGCCGTCGCTAAAACAAGGTCGCTCTTCGCAATGTCCATCCGCACGTCCTCAGAGTTCGGGAAGCGTCAGAAGCTCCGCTTCGCCGTCGGTGATGAGGATCGTGTTTTCGTAGTGTGCGGCGAGCGAACCGTCTTGGGTCTTGACGGTCCAGCCGTCCGGCATGACCCGGACTGCCGCGCCACCCGCGTTCACCATGGGCTCGACTGCGATCGTCATGCCGCGCAGCAGTCTCGGACCGTGGCCCGGCGCGCCGAAGTTCGGCACCTCGGGGCTCTCGTGCATCCTTCTGCCGATGCCGTGACCGACATACTCGCGCACGACGCTGTAGCCATTGTCCTCAACGTATTTCTGCACCGCCGCAGAGATGTCCGAAAGGCGCTGGCCCTCGCGGGCGAATTGGATGCCCTCAAAAAAGCTCTGCTGTGTGACGTCGATGAGCCGCTGAGCCTCGGCGGAAATTTTTCCGCAGGGGTAAGTGGCCGCGCAGTCACCGTGGAAGCCGCCGATGTAGGCGCCCACATCCACGCTCACGATGTCGCCCTCCTTGAGCACCCGGGAACCCGGGATGCCGTGGATGATCTCATCATTCACGCTGACGCAGACGCTGGCCGGATAGCCGCTGTAATTGAGGAACGACGGCTCGGCTCCCTGCGATTTGATGAACCTGTACACTGCTTTGTCGATTTCATGGGTTGTTACGCCGGGCTTTACCATTTCCCCTGCTAACGCACGGGCAGCCGCGGTAATTTTTCCCGCTCGGCGCATCAATTCGATCTCGTGTGCCGATTTCAAAGTGATCATTGTACACCTCTCATTTCAGCACGGCGAGGATCGCCTTGGAGGTGGCCTCGACCGAGCCCATATCCTCCACCGGGTACAGAACGCCGCGGGACTTATAGAAGTCCTTGAGCGGTTCCGTCTCCCTATGATAGACCGCAAGACGGTTCTTCACCGTCTCCGGTGCATCATCCTTGCGAGTGACGAGCCTGCCGCCGCAGACGTCGCAGACGCCCTCGGTCTTGGGCGGAACTGCCTTGATATGGTAGCTCGCGCCGCAGTGCTCGCACACTCTGCGTCCGCTCATGCGCTCCTCGATGGTCTCGTCGGAGACCTCGAGGGAGACGACATGATCGAACCGGATACCGGCTGCCTCGAGCGCTTCTGCCTGCGCGATCGTGCGGGGCACACCGTCGAGGATGTAGCCCTTCGCACAATCGGATTCGGCAAGGCGCTCGGTGATAATGCCGATGATGACCTCATCGGGCACCAGATGGCCTTCATCCATATAGGTCTTGGCCTTCATTCCCGTCGGCGTGCCGTTTTTGATGGCCGCGCGCAGAATGTTTCCGGTGGAGATCGTCGGGATCCCGAGCTCGGCGGCGAGGATCGCGGCCTGTGTGCCCTTTCCCGCGCCGGGAGCGCCCAATAAAATCAGTTTCATGTTTTCGCCTTTCTTACTCGAGGAAGCCCTTGTACTGACGCATCAGCATCTGGGACTCCAAAGCCTGAACGGTCTCCAGCGCAACACCGACAACGATGATGACCGAGGTACCGCCGATGGCGAGGCTGTAGTTATCCAGAGCCTTGCCGACGATCAGCGGCGCGATGGCCACGATGCCGAGGTAGATCGCACCGAACAGCGTGACCTTGTTGAGCACCTTCGCGATGAACTGGCTGGTGGGCTGACCCGGACGGAAGCCGGGGATGAAGCCGCCGTTCTTCTTGAGGTTGTTGGAAATCTCAACGGGGTTGAACTGAATGGTAGCGTAGAAGTAGCTGAAGCCGATGATCATTAGGAAGTACACGATCAGGTAAAGAACGGACTTCGTGTCGATCGCGCTGTAGATGGAGTAAGCGACGGGGCTGGTATCCTTGTCGGGGGTGCCGACGAAGGCCCAGACCGTGGCAGGCAGGGAAGCGATGGACTGCGCGAAGATGATGGGCAGAACGCCGGACATATTGACCTTCATGGGAAGGGTGGATGCCTGGCCGCCGTACATCTTGCGGCCGACCTGACGCTTCGCATACTGCACGGGAATACGGCGCTCGGCGCCGTTGACATGGACGATGAGGACGATCATCGCGAGGATGCCGAGGACCACCAGAGCGAGCCACAGGTAGCCGATGCTGCCCTTCTGGGCAACGAAGTAGCGGCCGGTGGTGAACGCGGTGGGGATACGGGCGAGGATACCGGCAAAGAGGATCATGGAGATGCCGTTGCCGATACCGAACTCGTTGACCTGCTCGCCGAGCCACATGACGAAGGACGAACCGGCGACGAGGGTCACGATGATGACCAGAGCCGGCCACACGCCGGACTGCTCGAGGATGCCGTAGTTCTTGCAGATCATGTAGTAGCCGAAGGCCTGAAGAAGAGCGATGGCGACCGTCGCATAGCGCGTGATGGAGGCGATCTTCTTCTTGCCGGCCTCACCGCCGTCACGGGCGAGACGCTCGAGAGCGGGGATGGCGATGGTCAGCAGCTGGATGATGATCGAGCTGTTGATGTAGGGCTGCACACCGAGGGCGAAGACCGTAGCCTGCGCGAAGGCGCCGCCGGACATCACATTGTAGAGGCTCAGGAGACTGCCGCCGGTGGAATCAATGTAGGCACCGAGCAGCTCCGTGTTGATATAAGGGGTGGGGATCGCGTTACCGACGCGGAAGATGAGCAGGATCAGCAGAGTGAATACGATCTTCTTGCGCAGTTCGGGGATGCCCCAAGCTTTACGGATCGTCTGGATCACTTAGATCACCTCTGCCTTTCCGCCTGCTGCCTCGATAGCCTCCTTGGCAGAAGCGGAGAAAGCAGAAGCCTCCACGTTGACCTTCTTCGTGACCTTGCCGTTGCCAAGGACCTTGTAGCCGTACTCGCACTTGTTCAAGATACCCTTGGCAAGCAGAGCCTCGGCGTTGACGGTCTCACCGTCCTCGAACGCGTTGAGCGCGCTGAGGTTGATGATCTCATAGGGCTTTGCAAAAATGTTGTTGAAGCCGCGCTTCGGGGTACGGCGCGCCAGAGGCATCTGGCCGCCTTCAAAACCGATGCGGACACCGCCGCCGCTGCGGGCCTTCTGACCCTTGTGACCGCGGCCGCCGGTCTTGCCGTTGCCGGAACCGGCACCGCGACCCTTGCGGTAAGCCTCTTTGGTGGAGCCGGCGGCAGGAGACAGTTCATGTAACTTCATTAGACAGCTCCTCCTTACTTTTCTTCGGTGACCTGCAGCAAGTAGCCGATCTGGGCGATCTTGCCGCGGGTCTGATCGTTATCGGGCTGCACGGTGGCGTCGCCGATCTTGCGCAGGCCGAGGGAGTTGGCAGTGGCGATGTGCTTTTCCAGTCTGCCATTGAGGCTCTTGACGAGCTTGACGTTCAGATTAGCCATGTTACTGCCTCCTTATCCCACGATTTCTTCCACGCTCTTGCCGCGGATCTTGGCGACCTGCTCGGGGCTACGCATAGCCTTCAGGCCCTCGAAAGCGGCGCCGACAACGTTATTGGCGTTGTTGGAGCGCAGGCACTTGGTACGAATATCCTTGATACCCGCAGCCTCGACGACGGCACGTACAGCGCCGCCGGCGATGACGCCGGTACCGGGGGCGGCGGGCTTCATGAGCACGCGGCCCGCACCGAACTCACCGATGGTCTCGTGAGGGATGGTGGTGCCGGACAGAGTCACAGTGACCATGTTCTTCTTGGCAGCCTCCAGACCCTTGCGGATTGCTTCGGGAACTTCAGCAGCTTTGCCAAGGCCGTAACCGACCTTGCCTTTTCCGTCGCCGACGACCATCAGCGCGGAGAACTTCATGACACGGCCGCCCTTAACGGTCTTGGAAACACGGTTGAGGGCAACGAGCTTTTCCATGTATTCGCTCGGTTCACGTTCAAATCTGGGCATTTCGTTGTTCCTCCTTCTTAGAATTCCAGACCGCCCTCACGGGCGCCTTCGGCCAGCTCAGCAACACGACCATGGTACAGGTAACCGCCGCGGTCGAACACGACCACATCGATGCCCTTGGCCTTGGCGCGCTCAGCGACCAGCTTGCCAACGGCGCGGGCAGCAGCCTTGTTGCCGCCGTTGCCTTCGATCTCTTTGTCCAGAGAGGACGCCGCGACGAGAGTGTTGCCCGCGACATCGTCGATGATCTGGGCATAGATGTTCTTCTCGCTGCGGAACACGTTCAGACGGGGACGCTCGGGAGTGCCGGAGATCTTCGCACGCACTCTCTTGTGGCGCTTAATGCGCTGCGCGTTAGTATCGGGTCTTTTAATCATATCGGCACACCTCCTTACTTCTTGGCGCCGGTCTTACCGACCTTGCGGCGAATGACTTCATCCGCATATTTGATGCCCTTGCCCTTGTACGGCTCGGGAGGACGCTTCTCGCGGACCTCCGCGGCGAACTGACCGACTTTCTGCTTGTCGCAGCCGTGAATGACGATCTTGTTCTGCGCGGGGACCTCGATGGTGATGCCCTCGATCTCGGGCACCTCAACGGGGTGGGAGTAACCGATGGTTAGGATGAGCTTGCTGCCCTCCTTGGCGGCACGGTAGCCGACACCGTTGATCTCGAGTTCCTTCTTGTAGCCCTCGCTGACGCCGACCACCATGTTGTGGAGCAGCGCGCGGGTCAAGCCGTGGAGAGCGCGGTTTTCCTTCTCATCGTTGGGACGCGCGACGTGAACGACGCCGGCTTCCTTGGTGAGAGTCATCGTGGGATAAAGCTGCTGGGTCAAGGAACCCTTGGGACCCTTGACGGTGACAAGGTTGCCCTCGCCGATGGTGACTTCGACACCGGCGGGAATGTGCACGGGCATTCTACCAATTCGACTCATTGTTCAATACCCTCCTTACCACACGAACGCAAGGACTTCGCCGCCGACGTGAGCCGCGCGAGCAGCCTTGTCGGTCATAACGCCCTTAGAGGTGGAGACGATGGCAATGCCGAGGCCGCGGAGAACGCGGGGCAGCTCGTCCGCGCCGACGTAAACACGCAGGCCGGGCTTGCTGACGCGGCGGAGACCGGTGATGACCTTGTCCTTGCCGTTGTACTTTAGGGTGATGTGAATGACGCCCTGAGTACCATCGTCAACGATCTGATAGCTCTTGATATAGCCCTCATCCAGCAGGATCTGAGCAATGCTCTTCTTCATGTTGGAGGCAGGAACGTCAACGGTGTCGTGACGGGCACTGTTGGCGTTGCGGATACGGGTGAGCATATCCGCAATGGGATCGGTGATATGCATAGTGTAAATCCTCCTAATTTAGAGTTACGGAGTTTCCTCCGTTTCGGTCACGAGGTATCACTGCCAATTTGGAGCGTGCCCACACGCGTGTGACCACGCGTAATTGACAGTGACCTTTCGCGATCCTTATCGCCAGAGCGTCCATATCACAACGCTCGTGGTTAAAAGTTTGGTTGGAGAGCGGACTCTCCGAAACGGTCTTTCTTGAGATTTTTTCGTCAGACGAGGTGAAGCGACGCCGCTGTACTTTGTGTACAGCAAGAAGCTTCAACGAAGTATGGCGGAAAAAGATCAGAAAGAGGCTTTGCGGACGCCGGGGATCTCGCCCTTGTACGCCAGCTCGCGGAAGCAGATACGGCAGACGCCGTAGTCACGCAGATAGGCGTGGGGGCGGCCGCAGATCTTGCAGCGATTGTACTTGCGGGTGGAGAACTTAGCAGGAGCCTGCTGCTTGAGAATCATAGATTTCTTAGCCATTTCACATATCCTCCTACTTAGCGTTCAAAGGGAGCGCCGACCAGGGTCAGCAGCTCGCGAGCCTCTTCGTCGGTCTGCGCGGTGGTGCAGATGACGATGTCCATGCCGCGGATCTTGTCGATCTTGTCGTACTCGATCTCGGGGAAGATCAGCTGCTCCTTGATGCCGAGGGCATAGTTGCCGCGGCCGTCGAAGGCGTTCGCGCTGATGCCGCGGAAGTCGCGGACACGGGGAAGCGCCACGTTAAAGAGACGATCGAGGAACTCCCACATCTTATCGCCGCGGAGGGTGACCTTCGCGCCGACGGGCATACCTTCACGCAGCTTGAAGTTCGCAACGGACTTCTTGGCGTTGGTGATGATGGCCTTCTGGCCGGTGATGGTAGAGAGGTCACGGACGACGGCCTCGAGGACCTTCGCATTCTCGCGCGCCTCGCCGCAGCCGACGTTGACGACGACCTTCTCGATCTTGGGGACCTGCATGGTGGAGGTGTAGCCGAACTTCTTAAAGAGAGCGGGCGCCACTTCCGCAACGTACTTGTCTTTCAGTCTTGCCATAGTGTTACGACTCTCCTTTCTTACAGCTCAGCGCCGCACTTCTTGCAGACGCGGGTCTTCTTGCCGCCCTCGACCTTGTGGGCGACGCGGGTGCCCTTGCCGCACTTGGGGCAGACCACCTGGACCTTGGAGGCATACAGAGCCGCTTCGCGCTCCACGATGCCGCCGGTCTCGCCCTGCTTGCGGGGCTTGATGTGGCAGGTCACCTTGTTGATGCCCTCGACCACGACCTTGGCTTCGCTGGGAACGGTGCCGAGCACCTTGCCCTGCTTGCCCTTGTCCTTGCCGGACAGGACGATAACGGTATCGCCCTTTTTCACATTCATAGCCATTTCTTCAAGCCCTCCTTACACAACTTCGGGAGCGAGGGACAGGATCTTCATGTAATCCTTGTCGCGCAGCTCACGGGCGACGGGCCCAAAGATACGGGTGCCGCGGGGATTCTTGTCGTCCTTGATGAGGACGGCAGCGTTCTCGTCAAAGCGGACATAGGTGCCGTCATTGCGGCGGACGCCCTTGGCGCTGCGGACGATAACGGCCTTGACGACCTCGCCCTTCTTGACCGTGCCGCCGGGGGTAGCCTTACGGACAGAGGCAACGATCACGTCGCCGATGTTGCCGTACTTACGGCTGGAGCCGCCGAGCACACGGATGCACTTGATTTCCTTGGCACCGGTATTATCGGCAACCTTGAGGAAACTCTCTTGCTGAATCATACTTCCGGTACCTCCTTACTTAGCCTTTTCGACGATCTCGACCACGCGCCAGCGCTTGTCCTTGGACAGAGGGCGGGTCTCCATCACCTTAACGGTATCGCCGATACCGCATTCGTTGTTCTCATCGTGGGCCTTGAGCTTATAGGTGCGGCCGACGATCTTCTTGTACAGGGGGTGAGCGACGCGGTCGGCGATGGCGACGACGACGGTCTTATCCATCTTGTCGGAGACGACCTTGCCCACGCGGACCTTACGGGAGGAAATTCTCTTCTCTTCCATGTTACTTCTCCTCCTTTTCACGGATCATGGTTTTGACTCGGGCAATATCACGCTTGGTCTCAACGAGCTTCTGAGGATTGTCAAGCTGATTGGTCGCGTGCTGCATACGCAGGAAAAACAGATCCTTCTTCAAGGCGTCGAGCTTCTCATTGAGCTGAGCGACGCTCATTGCACGAACTTCACTTGCCTTCATCTTCATTCACCTACTTCCTGGGTCTCGGTGTCCTCGCGCTTGACGACCTTCGTCTTGATGGGCAGCTTGTGGCTGGCCAGACGGAGCGCCTCGCGGGCGACATCTTCGGGGACGCCGGCGATCTCAAACATGACACGGCCGGGCTTAACAACGGCAACCCAATACTCAGGGGAGCCCTTACCGGAACCCATACGGGTCTCAGCCGGCTTCTGAGTGACGGGCTTATCGGGGAAGATCTTGATCCAGACCTGACCGCCACGCTTGGTGTAACGGGTCATGGCGATACGGGCGGCCTCGATCTGATTGCTGGTGATCCAGGCGGGCTCAGTGGCGACAAGACCGAATTCACCGTAGGTGACGGTGTTGCCGCGCATGGCCTTACCGGTCATACGGCCGCGCTGCACGCGACGATACTTTACTCTCTTCGGCAGAAGCATTAGTGAGCCCCTCCTTCCTTATTCTCTGCGGGCTTGCGGAAGCCACCCTGGGGACGATCGCCCTGGGGACGGCCGCCATTGCGGTTGAAGCCGTTCTGGCCGTCGCGGCGCTGGAAGCCCTGGCCGTCACGACGGGGACGACGGTCGCCGTCACGACGGGGACGACGCTCGCGGCGCTCCTCGTAAGGCTTGGTGGTGTCCAGCGTGCGGGGAGTGGTGCGCAGGGTCTGGGTGAGGACCTCGCCCTTGTAGATCCAGACCTTGACGCCGATGCGGCCGAAGGTGGTGGCAGCCTCAGCGAAGCCGTAGTCGATGTCGGCACGGATGGTCTGCAGGGGAATGGTGCCCTCGTGATAGTGCTCAACGCCCGCGATCTCGCGGCCGCCGAGACGACCGGTGCAGCAGCACTTGATGCCCTTGGCGCCGGCGCGCATGGCGCGGCCCATGGCGTTCTTCATCGCGCGGCGGTGAGAAATACGCTTCTCAAGCTGCTGGGCGATGTTCTCAGCGACGAGCTGAGCGTCCATATCGGGAGAGCGGACCTCAACGATGTTGAGCTTGACCTTCTTGCCGATCATGGCTTCGACCGCGGCGCGGACCTTCTCGACCTCGGCGCCGTCCTTGCCGATGACCATACCCGGACGCGCGCAGTGCACGAACAGGGTGACGACGTCGTTGGAGCGCTCGATCTCGATCTTGGGCACGCCCGCGCCGTACAGGGTCTTCTTGAGGAACTTGCGGATGTTGTAATCTTCAACGATCAGGTCGCCGACCTTCTCGTCCTTGGCATACCAACGGGAGTCCCAGTCTTTGATGACGCCAACGCGCATGCCGTGGGGATTAACTTTCTGTCCCATAAAACTGTCTCCTCCCTTTATTCTTTCTCCGCCACGGCGAGCGTGACGTGAGAGGTACGCTTGTTGATGCGATAGCCGCGGCCCTTGCTGGCGGGGATCATACGCTTGAGGACCGGGCCGCCGGTGGCGTAGACTTCGCTGACGTAGAGCTTGCCGGTATCCATGCTGAAGTTGTTCTCAGCGTTGGCGACAGCGCTCTTGAGCAGCTTGATGAGGGGTTCGGACGCAGCCTTGGGGGTCTGCATCAGAATCGCCATGGCCGTGCCGACATCCTTGCCGCGGATCAGATCGCAGACGATCTGGACCTTGCGCGGAGAGATGCGGACATATCTCAGATAAGCTTTAGCTTCCATATTCTGCATCCTCCTTCTTACGCTTTCTTGGCATGGCCGCGGAAGGTACGGGTGGGAGCAAACTCGCCGAGCTTGTGACCGACCATATCTTCCTGGACATAAACGGGAACGTGCTTGCGGCCGTCATAGACCGCGATGGTATGACCAACGAAGGAGGGGAAGATCGTGGAGCTGCGGCTCCATGTCTTGAGGACCTTCTTCTCGCCGGTCTTGTTCATTTCTTCGACTCGCTTGATGAGCTCAGGGGCAACAAACGGGCCTTTTTTAATGCTTCTGCTCATTGTTCCTTTGCCTCCTTACTTCTCATTACGACGCTTGACGATGAACTTGTTCGTCGGGTTCTTCTTGGAGCGGGTCTTGTAACCCATCGCGGGCTTGCCCCAAGGAGTGACAGGGCCGGGACGGCCAACGGGCGCCTTGCCCTCGCCGCCGCCGTGGGGGTGGTCGCAGGGGTTCATGACGGAGCCGCGGACGGTCGGACGCCAACCCATGTGACGCTTGCGGCCGGCCTTACCGATCTGAACGTTTTCGTGGTCGAGATTGCCGACCTGACCGATGCAGGCGGTGCAGTTGGTACGGACGATGCGCACCTCACCGGAGGGCATACGGATCTGAGCGTCGCCGCCCTCCTTCGCCATCAGCTGCGCGGCAGCGCCGGCGGAACGGACGAGCTGGGCGCCCTTGCCGGGGTGCATCTCGATGTTGTGGATGACCGTACCGACGGGGATGTTGGCGATGGGCAGGCAGTTGCCCGGCTTGATGTCGGCGGAAGCGGAGGAAATGATCTTATCACCGGCGGCGAGGCCGACGGGAGCGATCACATAGCGGCGCTCGCCGTCCTCGTACTCGACGAGAGCGATGTAGGCGCTGCGGTTGGGGTCGTACTCCAGGCGCAGGACGGTCGCGAACATATCGGTCTTGTCACGCTTGAAGTCGATGATGCGGTACTTCTGCTTGTTGCCGCCGCCGTGATGGCGGACGGTGATGCGGCCATAGCTGTTGCGGCCCGCGTTCTTCTTGAGAACCTCGGTCAGCTTGCGCTCGGGCTTGGCCTTCTTGTCGATCCCCTCGAAGGCGGACACAGTCATGTGACGGCGGGAGGGGGTAGTGGGCTTATAAGTCTTGATAGCCATTGTTCATTCTCCTCCTTACACCATGCCCTCGAACATTTCGATGGTCTTGGAATCTGCCGTCAGCTGGACGTAAGCCTTCTTCCAGCTGCGGGTGGTACCGGGACGGCCCGCGCCCATGCGCTTGGCCTTGCCGGAAACGTTGATCGTGTTGACCTTGGCGACCTTGACACCGAAGATCTGCTCGACCGCGTTCTTGATCTCGATCTTGCCGGCATCCTTGGCGACCTCGAAGACATACTTCTTGTCTGCGACGGAGGCCATGGAGCGTTCGGTAATGATCGGACGAATGACGATATCGTAAACGTTAGCCATTATGCGAACACCTCCTCGATCACTGCGAGGGCATCCTTGTCGATGACCAGAGTCTTGGCGTTGAGCAGGTCATAGACGTTGATGAGCTTTGCAGGGCTGGTGACGACGCCCGGAATGTTGCGGGCGCTCTTGACGACGATGTCGTTGACCTCGGGAGTCACGACGACGGACTTGCCTTCCGCGTTGACGGCGGTGAGGAAGCTCTTGAAGCTCTTGGTCTTGATCTCGTCCATCGCGATCTTGTCGACGACGACGATCTCGCCATCCTTAGCCTTGGAGGACAGGACGGACTTGAGAGCCAGACGCTTGACCTTCTTGTTGAGCACGTAGCTGTAGGTGCGAGGCTTGGGGGCAAACGCGATGCCGCCGTGCGTCCATTGCGGGGAGCGGGTGCTGCCCTGACGGGCGCGGCCGGTGCCTTTCTGGCGCCACGGCTTGCGGCCGCCGCCGGAAACCTCAGCACGGGTCAGAGCGCTCTGGGTGCCCTGACGGCAGTTGGCCAGGTGATTCTTCACGACCTCGTGGACAACGCTCATGTTCGGCTCAACGCCGAAGATCGCGTCGTTCAGCTCCACGGTACCGACTTCAGCGCCGGTCATGCTGACAACTTTAATCGTAGACATTCTTTAAGCACTCCTTTCCTTATTTCGTTCTGGCGGAAGCCTTCTGCGGGTTGCGGCCGGAAGCCTTCTGCGGGTTGCTGCTGATGCCGGCGCCAGCCTGCTTGATCTTGTGGACCTTGACGGTGTTCTTCACGGTGACGAGGCTGTACTTGGGGCCGGGGATCGCGCCGCGGACGACGAGCATATTGAGCTCGGGATCGACCTTGACAACTTCGAGGTTCTGGATGGTGACGGTCTCGCCGCCCATCTGGCCGGGGCCGCCAGTGCCCTTGAAGATGCGACTGGGATCGGTGCCCGAGCCGCGGGAACCAACGTGACGGTGGACGGGGCCGCCGCCGTGGCTCTTGCGCTGGATGGCAAAGCCGCAGCGCTTGACGACGCCCTCGTAGCCGTGACCCTTGCTGGTGCCGGTCACGTCAACGAAATCGCCGACCTTGAACATATCCGCCTTGATGACAGCACCGAGCTCCAACTCGCTGCCGTTGTCGAGGGCGAACTCGCGCAGGTACTTCTTGGGGGAAACGCCGGCCTTGTTGAGATGGCCGACTTCGGGCTTGGACAGCTTCTTCTCAGCAACGTCCTCATAGCCCAGCTGGACTGCCTCATAACCATCCTTCTCGGTGGTCTTCTTCTGGGTGACGACACAGGGGCCCGCTTCGATCACGGTGACCGGGATCACATGGCCGTTTTCGTCGAAGATCTGAGACATGCCAACTTTTTTGCCGATGATTGCTTTCATGTATGATCCTCCTATAGGTTATTGGTCGGCTTAGTTGCGGCGGCGCCGCATTGCTCTGCCGACATGACCCCGTTCATCTCACGCAAGTCGATGAACGATTGGGTAGAGCAACAAAATTTGCTTCAAAAACGACGGCGTCGTTTTTGAGAGGGTTTACAGCTTGCTGCATGCACTCACTTCGTTCGCACACTTGCAAGCTGAGTGGTGTTTTTCTGACGCGCATGTCGTCAGAAAAACAATTTCACTTTATTTCGCGTCTGCGGACGCGAAACTCTGCGAGGCTTTCTTACAGCTTGATCTCGATCTCCACGCCAGCGGGAAGCTCGAGGCCCATCAGAGCCTCAACGGTCTTGGGGGTGGAGTTGGTGATGTCGATCAAGCGCTTGTGGGTGCGGCGCTCAAACTGCTCACGGGAGTCCTTATACTTATGAACAGCACGCAGGATGGTGACGATCTCCTTCTTGGTAGGCAGAGGGATGGGGCCAGAGACAGTCGCGCCGGTGCGCTTGGCGGTCTCGACGATCTTCTCTGCGCTCTGGTCGATGACTTGATGGTCATAGGCCTTGAGGC
>DJRC01000028.1 GCA_002437735.1 Oscillospiraceae bacterium UBA6370
CATAAATCTTGACGGGACCAGAGCTCGCGGAAATGATTGCAGAGGTTAAGGCGCAAATCAAGGCGGAAAAAAACAAAATGACAGGGTGACCGAAAAAGTCACCCTGTCAAAATTTGCGTTGCTGTAGGCAAAGAATAGACATTTATACTGTATTATGCATCTATATCTGATTCAATAGAAAAAAGGCAATCAAGATTGCTAACGAAGTTTATACGATTCTGACAATAAATTTGGGATAGTATTCCATTTTGAAAGGGCAAATTCCTCTGCGATTCTTTTTGTTTGTGTAACTGGTTTTGCATCCCAAATGACTGGGGTTAAGTTTGCGACATTTTTTAGTTGATTTAAATCAATCCTTGATTGTATTTCTTTGGAAAAAAAGAAATCTTCACAATATAGAAAGATCAAATAATTAATGATACCTAGTTTTTCATCCTCGTTATATTTTCGAAATTGTTTGTAAAAGTTTTTATAGCGTTTTTCACCATCATTAATAAACATTATGATTGCTGTTTGAGTCTTTAGTGGAAATACACACAAATGTAATTCGGCTGGTTTATATTTAGGGTCCATATTGAATATATCATTAACGACTCCGCCTTCTAAATCAATTGAAACAACAATAGGTGCTTGCATAGCAACTGGAGTGACATAGTTCAGTAATCTATAATAGATAATATAAAAATCATTATTATTTTTGATAGTAAGCTTTTTTGCTCGCCTATATTCATTTGTATATGATTCCAAATCCAATTTACTTACTTTCAACCGAGGCTCAAACTCGATTGAAAGTAAGCGATATTCATACCCTTGTTTGGGACATTGCTCTATCATTTTTTCTAATAATGCAATTTCAAATTTTCTTTTACTAATAAATTTTAAATAGTTTTTCATTGCAATTTCGGCTAACATTTTTTGAGAAGGTGGGTTAATACTAATATAGTTATTTGGATTTTCGTATTCTTTAAATATTTGGCTATCACATTCTCTGCAAATCAACTTAAAAGTTCCAGCTTCACTAATTCCCAAATGTTCTTTACCTATCGAAATGCCCATTTGGGGGAGTCCTAATATTGCATTCGGCCCACTCACTTCACCGTCTATTCCAATATTTTCAAGACAGAAACGAGGAACATTATGTGATTTGCAAAAGCTAGAGACTTGCTTTCCACAATAAAAGCACGTCTCTTCTTTGATTGAGTTTTTTACTTCTGATATTGTTTGAGACATTTTCTTGTTTAAAAATATTTCTATATTCTTCGGAATACTGTATTTATCTATACCATATCCAAGGCGTTCAAAAAACATTTTATTAACCCCCTTAAACTTACCCAGTTATTAAAAATAAATACAAAAATCCTCTAAAACTAACTGTTTCAGAGGATTATTGGTCGGAGTGGCGAGGCTCAAACTCGCGGCCTCCGCATCCCAAATGCGGCGCGCTATCAACTGCGCTACACCCCGATAGTTATTAAATTGTGGTCATGTAAGTGGTCAAATCTGTGGTCAAACACATTTTTGACCGCTTTTTTTCATTTTCCGAACCGCCCGAAATACGCACGGTTGAAGGGTTTTCGGCGGTTTTCGCTTTCGTGCGGTGCGAACACCGTCTATGCTCCCAAACCAGGCGCGATACCAGCTTCGCTATACCCGGATATGCGCGTGAGTGCGGATAAGCACTTTGCTATTATAGCGGAAGCGGCGGGGGAGTGCAAGCATTTTCTGATATTAAAGAAAAATTAAGGCTTTCCCCCTTTTCCTTTTAAGGCTGCGGTGGTAGAGTAAGCTTAGGAAAACCCGAGGGGCGGCGCCGCGTCGGGCAGGGAGGGAAGGAAAGCGATGCACAACATTTTGGTCTGCGACGACGACCGCGATATCGTCGCCGCGCTGAAAATTTACTTATCCGGCGGAGAGTACCGCGTCTTTGAAGCCTACAACGGCGCGGAGGCGGTCGAGGCCGTGCGGAAGAATGACATTCACCTTGTTCTCATGGACATCATGATGCCGGGACTGGACGGCATCGCCGCGACGGCGGCGATCCGGCGCGAGAGCAACGCGCCCATCATCCTGCTCACGGCGAAAAGCGAGAGCAGCGACAAGGTGCTCGGGCTGAACGTCGGTGCGGACGATTACATCACCAAGCCCTTTGACCCCGTGGAGGTGCTGGCCCGCGTGAAATCGCAGCTGCGGCGCTATACGCTGCTCGGCGCGAAGCCGGAGACCGCGCCGGAGCGCGGCATCTACACCGTCGGCGGCGTGACGCTCAACGAGGACGCCAAGAGCGTGACGGTGGACGGCGAGAGCGTTTCGCTGACGCCGCTGGAATTCAACATCCTGCAGCTCCTTATCCGCTCGCCCGGGCGCATCTATTCGAGCAGCCAGATCTACGAGCTGGTGTGGAACGAAAACTCTCTCGGCGCCGAAACGAGCGTGGCGGTACACATCCGCCACCTGCGCCAGAAGATTGAGATCAACCCCTCCGAGCCGCGCTACCTGAAGGTCGTGTGGGGACTGGGGTATAAAATGGAGGACCTTCGACATGAAAAGGAATGATTGGGCCGGCGGCTTCTGGGCCAAGGCGGCAGCCTTCCTGCTCGCCGTGGTGCTCGTGCCGGTGACGCTGGTGTACGGCGCGGCCCTTGCCGTGTCCTACAGCGGCGAGCTGCGCGGAGACTTTTACGCAAGCGGCATCTGCTCCTCGGCGGTCTACGATGAGATGCGCAGCGTTTACGGCAGCTACAGCTTTTATGTGGAGAATGGGCAAGCAGGCATTTATGAGAAATTCCCGGACTGGTATCCCGCCGACGACCGCTACACGAACGTCCGCTTTTCGATGGAGGACAAGGAGGGAAATATCCTCTTTGATAACCACGGTGAGAGCGACATTCCGGTGACGGGCTGGGAAAGCGCGATCGACCGGGACAACGTGGTCTTCCGCACCTACGTTGTCGCGGACTATCCCGCGCAGGACAGCGTATACTGGGCGCTGCGGATCTACGATACGATGGCGGAGCTTGCGCCGCACGCGGCGGTGGTCGTGACCGTCTGCGCGCTCGCAGAGCTGTTTTTCCTCGTCTTTCTCGCCCACGCGGCGGGGCGCAGAGCGGGCCGCGAGGAGGCGGTCGCCGGCTGGCAGGAGAAAATTCCCTTCGACCTGTATGCGGCAGTGGTCCTTGGCGGCGGTGCGATGCTTGTCGCCGCGGCGGCATCGGGCACGGAGGATACCTTTCAGGGCTTTGAGCCGATCATGATCGCCGCGGTTCTTGCCTGCTGCGCGGCTGCGTATGCGCTCTTCCTCGCGTTCTGGATGACGCTCTGCGCCCGCGTGAAGCTGGGGAGATGGTGGGAGAACACCGTCTGCTGCTGGCTCTTCCGACTCTGCCGCCGCTTTTTGAGGTGGTGCTGGCGCGTGCTCTGCCGCGCGTGGGGAGCGCTGGCCGGCTTCGTGCGCGGTATCCCGCTCGTGTGGCGCACGGCGGCCGGCTGCTGCGTGATCGGCGTGCTGCTCTTTGCGCTTGAGAGCAATCACGCGGACGGGCTGCTGCTGGTGCTGCTCGCGGTGCTGTCTGTTGCGGTGTGCCTGTTTTCAATGCAGCTGCGGCGGCTGCAGAAGGGCGGCGAGGCCCTCGCCGCGGGCGACCTCACCTCGAAGGTCGATACCTCGCATATGTACTTCGATATCAAGCGCCACGGCGAAAACCTCAACGCCATCAGCCGCGGCATGAGCATCGCGGTGGAGCAGAAGCTCAAGAGCGAGCGGCTCAAGACAGAGCTGATCACCAACGTGTCGCATGACATCAAAACGCCGCTCACGAGCATCGTGAACTACGTCGATCTCCTCCAGCGCGAGCACACGCCGGAGCAGGAGAGGGAATACCTTGCCGTGCTCGACCGGCAGGCGCACAAGCTCAAGAAGCTGACGGTGGACCTGGTGGAAATGTCCAAGGCGTCGACGGGCAACATCCCCTGCCACCCTGCGCGGCGGAGCGTGCGCGAGCTGATTGACCAGACGGTGGGCGAGTACGCCGAAAAGCTGTCCGCCGCGCGGCTCGAGCCGGTGGTGACGCTGCCGGACGAGGAGCTTTACTGCCTGTGCGACGGCGCGCTGATGTGGCGCGTGCTGGACAATCTGCTCTCGAACGCCTGCAAGTATGCCTGCGCGGGCACGCGGCTCTACATCGCGGCGAGGCGCGAGGGTGAGACGGTGACGTTCTCGTTCAAGAACATCTCGCGCGACGCGCTCAACATCGACCCTGACGAGCTGCTGGAGCGCTTTGTGCGCGGGGACAGCTCGCGCACGACCGAGGGCAGCGGACTGGGGCTGAACATCGCCAAGAGCCTTGTGGAGCTGCAGAAGGGTACGTTCTCCATCGCCATTGACGGCGACCTGTTCAAGGTCAGCTTCGTCCTGCCGCGCACGGAGTAACAATTCGGAAATAAAGTCTTAAAAAACGCTTAAACAAAACCATAGGATCGATTAAAGACCGCCTGTTATGCTTGGCTCATCCCAAGTGAAAGGCGGTCTTTTCCCATGCTTGACACACTGATCTTGATTTTAACGCTGCTGCTGAAGGCAGCGAGCCTGTGGTTCCTTGCCGTGGCACTCTTCGCGCTGCGGAAGCCGAAGCGTTATGCGGTGTGCGCGCCGCGCACGCGCTTTGCCTGCCTCGTTGCCGCGCGCAACGAGGAGGCTGTCATCGGTGCGCTCGTGGAGAGCTTGAAAAAACAGGACTATCCCGACGCGCTCTACGATATTTTTGTGATCCCCAACAACTGCACGGACGACACCGAGGCGGCGGCCCTCTGCGCGGGCGCGAAGATTTTCCGCTGCTTTGAGCCGGTGCGCTGCAAGGGCGACGCGCTGCACGAGGCGGTCGCGTGGCTGCTGCCGCAGCGCTATGACGCCTTCTGCGTCTTCGACGCGGACAACGTCGCGGACGAGCGATTCCTCGCCCGCATGAACGACGCCTTCTGCGCGGGCGAGCAGGTGTGCAAGGGCGCGATGCGCGCGAAGAATCCCTACGACTCATGGCTCTCCGGCTGCTATGGACTGTACTTCACGCTCTTCGACACCTTCTTCTCCCGCGCACGCATGAGCTGCGGCCTTTCCTCCAAGCTGGTCGGCACGGGCTTTGCCGTCCACCGCGCGGTGCTTGAGCGCTTCGGCGGCTGGAACACCTCGACCATCGCCGAGGACGCGGAGTTTGCCGCGCAGTGCGCGGCGCACGGCGTGCGCGTCTGCTTTGTCCCCGGCGCGCTGACCTACGACGAAGCGCCGAACGACTTTGCCGTGTCGCTCCGCCAGCGCCGCCGCTGGTGCAGCGGCATCATGGATGTGGCGGTGAAGATGGACGTGCCGCTCGTCTCCGCGCTGCGAGGAAGTGCGCCCCTGCGCGCGTTCGACGCGCTGCTGATCGTCAATGCGCCTTTTTTGCAGGCAATGACGCTCCTGCCGCTCGCGCTGACGCTGCTCTCGGCCTTCGTGCAGAAGAGCCTGCCGCTCGTCGCGCTGACCGGCGCGGTCTCGCTGACCCTGAGCACGCTCGGTCTGATGGCGCTTGCCGCGCTGCTGGCGTATCTCGGCGGCTACCGTGACCGCCGCATCGTGCGGACGGTCGTGGGCTTCCCGCTCTTCATGGCGGCGTGGCTGCCGCTGCAGCTCGTTTCGCTTGTCAGCCGCACGCGGAGCTGGCAGCCCATCGCGCACACCCGCGCCGTCCGCGCGGAGAGCCTGCGCGGTGCACGTTTCTTGACAACGATTTAACGAAAATTCACAATTTGTTCACGGCCTCCCATATGGATTTTTGTATAATATAATTCTATGATAAAGCAAAGAACGGTATGGGAGGTGCAGCATGAGGAAATATGTGCCGAGCTACAGCGGAACGCTGCGCAGCCATGGGCTGACGCTGCCGCACTGCATCAGTGAGTGCAGCGGCATCCGCATTTTCGGAAAGCGCATCAAGTCGATCGCCTTTTCCACGGACGTTGCCATCATCAAAAATATCAATGCCGACGCCATCATCGCGGTCTATCCCTTCACGCCGCAGGCGTCGATCTCACAGGCGGTCATCAATGTGGCCGACGTGCCGGTGTTCGTCGGCGTAGGTGGTGGGTACACCAACGGCAGCCGCAGCGTGCGCCTTGCCATGCAGGCCGAGCATCAAGGTGCCTACGGCGTGGTCGTCAACGCGCCGATGCCGAACGAGGTCATCGCGGAGATCAAATCCGTGGTGGATATCCCGGTCATCGCGACGGTCGTTTCCGACCGGTCGGACATTAAGGGCCGCATCGAGGCGGGGACGGATATTTTCAATGTTTCCGGCGCGGCGGAGACCGCGAGCATCGTCCGCCACATCCGCGAGCAGTACCCGCACGCGGCCATCATCGCCACCGGCGGGCCGACGGAGGAGAGTATTTTAGAGACCATCCGCGCGGGCGCGAACGCCATCACCATCACGCCGCCGACCACCGGCGAGCTGTTCGCGGGCATCATGCATGACTACCGCGAGAAGAAGCTGTAAGAGTTTGCATAATGTGAAAACACGCTCCCGCCGTCGGCGGGAGCGTGTTTTTGTATAGAGGTGCCTATTTCGCCGCGTGCTCGATGGCGTCGGCGGCCTCGGCCGCGCCGCCGCAGCGGCGGAAGCCGTCGGCGAGCTTCCGCGCGTTTTCGCGGTAAGCGGGATCGGTGAGCGCGGTCTCGACCGCGCGGCGGATGCCGTCTGCGGAGGGGTCCGTGAGCAGTACGCCCGCGCCGAGCGCGGCGACGCGGTTGGCCACGCCGTGCTGCTCCGGTGTCTGCGGGTAGAGGACGAGCGGCAGACCGTGCCACAGCCCTTCGCTCGCGCTGTTCATGCCGCAGTGGGTGAGAAAGACGTCGGCGCGGTCCAGCACCGCCATCTGGTCCACGCTCGCGCGGACGGTGCAGCTTTCCGGAATGGGGCCGAGCGCGGCAAGGTCCACCTGAGAGCCGACCGAGAGCACGAGCTGAAAGCGCGGATCGCCGCCGAAGGCGGCAAGGCAGGCGCAGTAGAAGGGGAGCGCGTCGTTGTTGACCGTGCCGAGCGAGATGTAGACGAGGGAGCGTCCCGGCAGCTTTTCAAAGGACGACTGCGCGGGGCGCAGGAGGGGACCGACGAAGTGGTATTTTTCCGAAAAGGTGTCGGCGCAGGGCTGGAGCTCCGGCGAGGTGTAGACGATGGTCTCCGTCTCATTGTCGTTGGCGATGAGGTCAAACACGCTCTTGACCGCGTAGCCCGCCGCGCGCAGGCGCTTGAGCTGACGGTTGATTTTCGGCTGAGCGAGCAGGAATTGCAGGAGGCCCGCGCCGTTCTGCCCGATGACCTTTGCGCTGAAGCGGTTGAAGGCAAAGGTCGTGGTGGAGCTGACAAAGGGGATGCCGTGCTTTTTCGCGGCGAGCTTCGCCCA
This sequence comes from Oscillospiraceae bacterium UBA6370, assembly GCA_002437735.1. GTDB lineage: Bacteria > Bacillota > Clostridia > Oscillospirales > Oscillospiraceae > Hominicoprocola. The sequence goes on from DJRC01000028.1 coordinate 7,432, forward strand.
GAACGCCATCGAATCGCCCACGATGACGTCGGGGCGATGGGCGGTCAGCTCACGGCTGAGCCAGCCGTCGGCGGCGAGCGTGAGGTCGACGATGAGCTTGGTAGAAAAGGCGAGGTCGCTGCCCAGCCGCGCGCCGTCGGCGGCGGTCATGCCCGGCCGCGCGGCCTCGGCGTCAAAGGGGACAAAGACCGCGCCCGCGGCCTCGACCTTCGCGCGGAAGGCTTCGGTCGTGTAGTAGCGGACGGCGTGCCCGCGCGCGGTCAGCTCACGCACGACGGCGAGCGTCGGGTTCGTGTGCCCGTGGGCGGGGATACAGAAAAAGGCGATGTTCATTCCGCTTTCCCTCCGAAAATGAGATCAAACAGGCGGGCGAAGTCGGCCTTGGGCGGGATCGCCATGCCCTGCGCCTCGTCGGCGAGGAAAAGCAGCGTATCGCCGGGCTGAATGTGGAAAAGGTCGCGCGCCTCCTTGGGAATGACGATCTGACCCTTGGTGCCGACCGTTACGGTCCATGCGTGCCTGCCGTTCGGAGCGTTCATATTATTCACCTCAAAAGTATGGTTTGTTATACAAATCATACCACGGAGACGAAAAAAGTCAAGCCCCAAAATGCGGGCTTGCCGAACGGCGCCGGATGGGGTAAAATGTCGAAAAACGGTTGCCGCCCCGCGGGTGCGGCAGAACGGAGGAACGACCATGCCGCACATCCCGAGCGCTCCGACCGTGGAGCTTCCCATCCTGCCCTTTGCCGACGCGATGGCGCGCAGCGGACAGTCCGGCGGCTACGACGCGGAAAAATGGCTCTATGTGCCGGATTTTTACACGGAGTACCGATATCTTCTCGGCACGCGAGGGAAGAAGCCGCTCGTGTGCATCGGCATCAATCCCTCGACCGCCGAGCCGGATCGGCTCGACCCCACGCTGCAGTCCGTCGAGCGCGTGGCGAAAAACAACGGCTACGACAGCTTCCTCATGTTCAATGTCTACGCCCAGCGCGCGACGCGCCCGAACGATATGGAGCGCGTGTGCAACGAGGCGCTCCATCGCGCGAATATGGAGGCGTTCGACTACATCCTCTCGCTCTCCGAACGGCCCGCTGTGTGGGCGGCGTGGGGAAACATCATCGAGCAGCGCGCCTACCTCAAGGACTGCCTTTCGGACATGATCACCATCGGCGAGCGGCACGGCGCGCAGTGGTACACGGCGGGGCGGCGCTCCGTCAAGGGCCACCCGCACCACCCGCTCTACCTCAAGGCGACCAGCCCGCTGGACGCGTTCGACATCCGCGCCTACTGTGCCGAACGCCTGTAGGCGAAAACGAAAAAATGTCCGTCCTCTGGGAGAACGGACATTTTTCTATGAGCCGCGCGGCGGTCACTTTCTCCTTGCGATGAGCTTTACCACCAGCATGACCGCGCCGAAGAGCACGCCTGCGACCGCCCAGATGAACCAGCTGTATTTCGGCTGTCCGTTGCCCATGGGGCCGAAGGTGTAGAAGAGGTAAACGGCGGTGACGAGCAGCCAGTAGATGCCGCTGACCGCGCCGATGATGGGGCTCTTGGCTTTGTTCTCGCGCGTGTAGTCCTCCTCCTCGAGCAGGGCCTGCATGGCGCTGTGGTTCACGCCGCCGAGCACAAAGGCGTAGCAGCCGACGCTCACGATGGCGAGCAGCAGGCAGACCGCACCGATGTAGAAAAGGTCGGAGGCGGAGACGCACATGGCGGCGAAGAGCGGCACAGCGGCAAGGATGCACAGCACGGTGCCGGTGATGTTTAGGCGGGCATAGGTGGGAGCATACGCCTTCTGCCGCTCGCGCACCATGCCGACGACGCCGTACTCCGTTTCAAACGATTCCTTTTCCAGAAATTCATAGGGCTTGGCCTTGGCGGCACAGGCGAGAAAGATGGCGACGCCGACGGCGACCATCACGAGCAGCACGCACAGCCCCATGCCCGCGGCGGCGTCCTCAGAGATGCCGAAGCGCGATACCTCGCTCATAGCGGAGAGCAGGAGCAGGCAGATGGGGGAGAGGATGCAGAGCATCGTGGCAAGCGCGATTTTCGGTGCGGCGGCGCGGCGCAGGGCAAGGTATTCGGATGCCTCCGCCATCGTCACGCGGCGCAGGGGCGAGTCGCAGCCCTCGGGCGCGGGCTCCTCCTCGGAAAGCTCGTCCTTGAGCAGGAAGTCGGTCGTCACGCCGAACAGGCGGCTCATCTGCACGACCTTGTCCATATCGGGCACGGACTGCGCGCCCTCCCACTTGCTCACAGACTGGCGCGTGACGCCGAGCTGCTCCGCCAGTTCCTCCTGCGACCAGCCGGCCTTTTTGCGCAGGGCAGTGATCTTATCAGCCAATATCATAAGGGAAGTCCTCCGATTCCGGCGCACACAGCGCCTGTTTGATGGGCAGAGCATACCGCTTTTCGCGGTTGCGGACAAGAAAGGCAGGCAGGAAATTTGTCAATCGACGGTTGCGCGCAGGGCCAAAAACGGCTCTGCGCGCGTTTTTTCAGAAATGGAAGCCCTTGGGCATCCATTTGCGGGACTTATAGTAAAGGAGAAAGGCGATGCTTGTAAGTGCCCATGAGATCGGGAAGATCACGGCGATCGCCGCGTTGGAGATGTGCGAGAAAGCGTAGCCCCAGAGGTAGATGAGGCGCACAATGCAGGTAAAGACCATCGTGATGAGCGCGGGAACGACCGCGTCGCCCACGCCGCGCATCACGGACGAGAGTACCTCGACAAGCGTAAAGACCACATAGAACGGAGCAACGTACAGCGCGACCTGGGC
>DJRC01000092.1 GCA_002437735.1 Oscillospiraceae bacterium UBA6370
CGCAACTTATTGTACATTATCTATTGTACATTATCTGAGAGCGAGGACGGGCAGCGGGAATATGCTGAGTGGAAAGCAAAGCAGCAGGACAAACAAGAGAATAAGATATAACAGAGGCGGGGACATCTTAACCGATTCCCCCGCCTTATTGTCAGCCTTGAAATTTCAAAATATTTGATTATAATTGCTTTTTCTGTAGAAAAGCCGATTTTAAGAAGAAAAAGATTGCCGTAGAGGCAATGACTCCTATTCCGTTCAAAATAATATCATTAATATCAAAACTTCTGCCAAAAATCGGTTGTAACAATTCAATCCCAATCGAAACTGCTAACCCGATGAGCAGGGTGCGTATCCATGTGTTATTTCTGTTAAACAATGGATAGAGTAATCCAAAAGGGAAAAACATCAAAATATTTCCAGCGTTTTTGGTGCTGAAATTGAGATGAAAATCCGGAATGAAGTCAAATTCAAAGGAAAACCAGCTATAGGTTCTGCCGCTTGGCATATGATAAAACAAGAAATAGTAGATATCCCCTAATATAGAAATAAACAGGGTCAGACACAACAGACCCGTAATGTAACATACAAAAAGTGATGATATAAGCGTTTTTGATAAAGAATTTCCTTTCCTTGTCTTAAATATCACATAAATTATTCCGACAAGTAGGGCAACAGGAAGCGCCTGCAAAAAGTAGCCAGGGTATGTATCAAAAAAGAAATATTGAAAGTTCATTTTGGCCGGAAAGTACATCAGAGTTTATCCTCCTTACTCGTCGAAAATTATTGAACTGAGTATAGCATAGAAAGCGAGGACAGTAAAGTTTCTGTCCTCGCTTTTATCAAAAGATATTTTCAATAGAAATGATAAATCCGAACACATTACCCACTTGGATAATGTAGTTCGGATTATCATTACTTGGTCCGAGTGGCGGGATTTGAACCCACGGCCTCATGGTCCCGAACCATGCGCGCTACCAACTGCGCTACACCCGGATGTGCAACACAGCTATTATAAGGATTTTTCCGCGCGCTGTCAAGAGCGAGAGCGGGAGATTTTTGAAGAATTTTCTTTTCTCGCGCCGCGCCGCCGATTTTACCTCGATTTTACATGACCCGGCTTTTGCATTTTACAGCGCGCCGTTATGCTTTGCGTTGTGGAACGAAAAATGTCCAAAATCAAAATGTGAAATGAGGAATGAAAGATGAAAAAGACACTTGCATTTGTGCTCACCGCCGTGATGAGCCTCTCGCTGCTCGCGGGCTGCGGCAGCAAGACCACTACCCCCGATAACACCGCCAACGACCAGCCGCAGCAGCAGACCGAGGAAAAGCTCAGCGGCAGCGTCTCGACCAACGGCTCGACCTCGATGGAAAAGGTCATCGGCGCGCTGAGCGAGCAGTTCATGGCCGACAACAGCGGCGTGAGCGTCACCTACGATCCCACCGGCTCCGGCGCCGGCATTGAGGCCGCCAGCAACGGCAGCGCGGACATCGGTCTTGCCTCCCGTGCCCTCAAGGACGAGGAGAAGGCCGGCGGCCTGACCGAGACCGTTGTCGCCCTCGACGGCATCGCCGTCATCGTCAATGCGGGCAGCAAGGTCGAGGATCTCTCCGTCGAGCAGATCGCCAAGATCTTCATTGGCGAGATCACCGACTGGAGCGAGGTCGGCGGCGAAGCGGGCAAGATCTCCTGCATTGGCCGTGAGGCCGGCAGCGGCACGCGCGACGGCTTCGAGTCCATCACCGGCACCAAGGACGCCTGCAAGCTCGATCAGGAGCTGACCTCCACCGGCGGCGTCATCGAGGCGGTCGCGGGCAACACCAACGCCATCGGCTACGCCTCCCTCTCCGCGGTCGAGGGCAAGGACACCGTCAAGGCTGTGACGGTCGGCGGCGTTGCCTGCACCGAGGAGACCGTTCTCGACGGCAGCTACGCCATCCAGCGTCCCTTCGTCCTCGTGACCAAGACCGACGCTCCTCTCTCCACCGCCGCGCAGGCCTTCTTCGACTACGCCACCTCCACTGCCGCGAACGACCTCATCAAGGCCGCCGGTGCGGTGCCGGTCGCAAAGTAAGCGCCATGGCGGCTGCATACATCTCCCCGGCGGCAGAGGGCGCAAAGCCCTCCGCCGCCCAGCCGCGTCACAGCGGCGTGCGCAAGACGCTGGAAAACCTCATCCACCTCATCTTCCTGCTCTGCGGCGTGGTCGCCGTAGCGTTCGTGCTGCTCATCAGCGTGTACCTAATCCTCTCGGGCATTCCCGCCATCCGCGAGATCGGACTCGGAAAATTCCTCTTCGGCAAGGTCTGGGACCCGACAAACACCACCACGGGCGCACAGTACGGCATCCTTGCCTTCATTCTCACGAGCATCTACGGCACGGCGGGCGCCATCCTCATCGGTGTGCCGGTGGGACTTCTGACCGCCGTGTTCCTCGCCCGCGTCGCTCCGCCAAGGCTTGCAGCAGTCATCCGCACGGCGGTGCAGCTGCTCGCGGGCATCCCCTCGGTGGTCTACGGTCTGGTCGGCATGATCGTGCTCGTGCCCGCCATTCAGCGGACCTTTGACCTCAGCTCGGGCGCGTGCCTGCTCGCCGCCGTCATCGTGCTCGCCATCATGATCCTGCCCTCCATCATCAACGTGTCGGAAACGGCGCTGCGCGCCGTGCCGCACGAGTATGAGGAGGCCTCGCTCGCGCTCGGCGCGACCGAGATGGAAACGAGCTTCCGCGTCGTTCTTCCCGCCGCGCGCAGCGGCGTGGCGACGGCTGTGGTGCTCGGCGTGGGCCGTGCCATCGGCGAGGCTATGGCGATCATCATGGTGGCGGGCAACGTCTCCAATATGCCCGGGCTCTTTACCCCCGTGCGCTTTCTCACCACCGGCATCGTCTCCGGCATGGCCTATGCCGCTGTCGGCAGCCTTTACCAGCAGGCGCTCTACTCCATCGCGCTGGTGCTGTTTCTGTTCATCATGCTTATCAACGTGGTGCTGAACCTCTTCATCAAGAAGCGGAAGGAGGACTGACATGGAACGGAACCTTTCCCCGCACCGCCGCGCGTATGATCTGGCGACGCGCTCTCTTGTGTGGCTGTGCGCCGGCCTGACCTGTGCGCTGCTCCTCTTCCTCATCGGCTTTATCTTCTATCGCGGCGTCCCCGGCGTAACGTGGGACTTCCTCTCCGGCACGAGCAGCTACATCAAGGACACCATCGGCATCCTGCCGAACATCCTCAATACGCTCTACATCATTCTCCTCGCCATGGCCATCGTCCTGCCGCTCGGCGTGGGCGCCGCCATCTATCTCACGGAGTACGCCGCGAACCGCAGGGTCGTGGAGCTCATTGAATTTGCGACCGAGACGCTCACCGGCATCCCGTCCATCATCTTCGGCCTTGTCGGTATGCTCTTTTTCGTGCAGAAAATGAATTTGCAGGCAGGCGTGCTCGCGGGCAGCCTGACGCTCGTGGTGATGATCCTGCCCACCATCGTGCGCACGACGCAGGAGAGCCTGAAGACCGTGCCGCAGTCCTACCGCGAGGGCGCGCTGGCGCTTGGCGCGGGCAAGTGGCGCATGGTGCGCACCGTCGTGCTGCCCAACGCCGTGGACGGCATCGTGACCGGCTGCATTCTTGCGGTCGGGCGCATCGTGGGCGAGAGCGCGGCGCTGCTCTACACCGCCGGCTTCGGACTGGTGCTCAATGACTTCGTCAAGGCGCTGCACTCGTCCTCCGCTACGCTGACGGTCGCGCTTTACGTCTACGCCAACGACCGCGGGCGCACGGACGTCGCCTTTTCCATCGCAAGCGTGCTGATGCTGCTCACGCTCGTCATCAATCTCGCCGCGGCGCTCACCGGCCGCAAGCTCAAAAAGAACGGAGGGACACAGTAAAATGTCTGACGCTCCCATCATCGAAGCCAAGGGCCTGAACCTCTGGTACGGGCCGAACCACGCGCTCAAGGATATTTCCGTCGCCGTCCCCGCGCACGAGATCACCGCCTTCATCGGGCCGTCCGGCTGCGGCAAATCGACCTTCCTGCGCACACTTGACCGCATGAATGACCTCATTCCCAATGTGAAGATCACCGGCGAGGTGGACTTCAACGGCGAGAACATCTACGCGCCGAGCATCGATGTGACCTGGCTGCGCAGCCGCATCGGCATGGTCTTTCAGAAGGCCAACCCCTTCCCCATGAGCATTTACGACAACATCGCCTACGGTCCCCGCACGCACGGTGTGCGCAGCCGTGCGAAGCTCGACGAGATCGTGGAGCGCTCGCTGCGCTCCGCCGCCATCTGGGACGAGGTAAAGGACCGGCTCAAAAAGAGCGCGCTCGGCCTCTCCGGCGGACAGCAGCAGCGGGTACTGCTTTCCCGCGCTCTGTGCGCCACCCGAAAAATGCTGCTTCTGGATGAACCCGTCTCCGGC
>DJRC01000077.1 GCA_002437735.1 Oscillospiraceae bacterium UBA6370
CCAGCAGGAGGTCGGCATCACCGCCATCTACGTCACGCACGATCAGAGCGAGGCGATGGCGCTCTCGGACCAGATCATCATCATGAACAAGGGCGTCGTCGCTCAGATCGGCACGCCGCAGGAGATCTACTATCACCCCGTGAGTGAGTTCGTCGCCGACTTCATCGGCGAGGCGAACTTCCTGCGCGGCAAAATGACCGGCACGGAGAACGGTCTGGCTGTGCTCGACATTGAGGGCGAGCGTCTGGCCGTCGTCCCGCGCGAGGGTATGTCCGTCGGCGAGGAGTACACCGTCGTGCTGCGTCCCGAGTCCGCAGCGCTCTCCGACGAGGGCGGGCTGCCCTGCACCGTCGAGCTTTCCTGCTTCATGGGCTCGTACCAGAACTATCACGTCCGCGTGGGCAATACGCTCGTCAAGCTCGCGGAGAACGATCCGCGCAACAAGCGCATCTACCGCGTGGGCGAGCAGTGCCATCTGACCTTCGCGCCCGACGCCGTCCACGTTCTGTAAAAGCCTTCTGATCACATAAGGAAGAAGTCCGCTGCCGAGGGCAGCGGACTTCTTTTGTCATCCAACGGTCGGTGCGCTCAGCCCCTGCGCATACCGCTTACGTTTCTTCGAGCCTTGCGCTCATGTCCCGCCGCGCGGCGGCGCAGAGGGCCGCGGCCTCCTCCATCGTCTGCGCGTGCGCGGAGTAGTAGAGCTTGAGCTTCGGCTCCGTGCCGCTCGGGCGGACGATGACCTTGGCGTGCGCCGTGCGCAGCTCCAGCACGTCGCTTGCCGGCAGGCCGTCCAGGCCGTCGAGGTAATCGCGCACCCGCGCGACGCGCTCGCCCGCGAGCGTGTGCGGCGGAGCCGCGCGCAGGGCCGTCAGCATGGCGTTCATGCGCTCCATGCCGTCCCCTCCGGGCAGGACGACGCTTTGCAGCTCATTGCGGTAATAGCCAAATTTTTCATACAGCGCGTCCATCGCCTGCGCGAGCGTCATGCCCTGCGTGCGGTACCATGCGGCCATTTCGCAGCAGAGCAGCGCGGCGTTCACCGCGTCCTTGTCGCGGACGTGCGGGCCGGAGAGATAGCCATAGCTCTCCTCAAAGCCGAAGAGATAGCGCTCCGTCTCCCCCGCCCTTTCCAGCTCGCCGATCTGCTCGCCGATGAATTTAAAGCCCGTGAGCGTGCGGCGCAGCTCGACGCCGTAATACGCAGCGACCGCGTCCGCCATGTCGGTGGAAACGATGGTCGTCACCGCCACGGGGCGCGCGGGCATCGTGCCGTTTTCACTCCGCCGGCGACAGAGGTAGTCGAGCAGCAGCACGCCCATCTCGTTGCCCGTGAGCAGGCGGTAGTCCCCGCCGTCGGGCACCGCCGCGCCCATGCGGTCGCAGTCGGGATCGGTGCCGAGCAGCAGATCGGCGCGCGTCTCGCGCGTGAGCGCGAGGCCGCGCTCCAGCGCCGCGCGCTCCTCGGGATTCGGGTAAGGGCAGGTCGGAAAGCTCCCGTCGGGCCACGCCTGCTCGGGCACGAGCGTCACGTCCGTCACCCCGATGCAGCGCAGGAGCCTTGTCACGCACTCGCGCCCCGTGCCGTTGAGCGGCGTGTAGACCACACGCAGCGCGGACTTATCGCCGTCCCAGACGCTCCGGCGCACCACCGCGTCGAGGAAGGCCTCCAGACAGTCCTCACCGATCATGTGGATGGTTCCGTTCGCCAGCGCGTCAGCAAAGCCGCACAGACGCACGCCGTCGAAATGGTCCGCGGTCCCGATGTGCTTCGATACGGCATTCGCCGCCTCGAGCGTGATCTGGCAGCCGTCGGGACCGTAGACCTTGTAGCCGTTGTAGGCGGCGGGGTTGTGGCTCGCCGTGACGCACACGCCCGCCCCGCAGCCGTAATAACGCACTGCCCAGCTCAGCGCGGGCGTCGGCTCCATGCGCGGATAGAGATAGGCGGTCACGCCGTCGGCGGCAAGCACACGCGCGGTCTCGCGCGCGAAGCGCGCCGAGCCGATGCGGCTGTCGTAGGCAATGGCGCAGCGCAGCGGCAGACCCGCTGCCTTGAGATAGGCGGCAAGTCCCTGCGTCGCGCGGCGGACGACGTAAACGTTCATGCGGTTTGTGCCCGCGCCGAGCACGCCGCGCAGTCCGCCGGTGCCGAAGGCAAGGTCACGGTAAAAGCGGTCCTCGATCTGCGCGGCATCGCGCACCTCGTCGAGCGCGGAAAGCTCCGCGCGCAGCGCGTCGTCCTCCACGCGCGCGAGCCAGCGGCGGTAAGTGTCCAGAGCGGCCATATTCTTCCTCCAGCAGAAAATTTTACTTCCCTATTATTAAAGCACGCTTTGCCCGCTTCGTCCACAAGAATTGATTGCAAAGCGCGCTTTTTCCTGTTAAAATGGTAAAGAAATTCGTCGGATCAGGAGGGATACCCGCCATGCGCCGCTGCTGTCTGCTGCTCGTCTGCCTGCTTCTGCTCACCGGCTGCGGCCGCGCGGACACGCAGGACGTCTCCTCCTTCGCGCCCGCCGAGGAGGACCGTCTGGTCATTTTCACCTCGCACAAGGAAACGATCTACGAACCCATCCTCAAGGAATTTGAGCAGCGCACCGGCATCTGGGTCGAGCTGGAGACCGGCGGCACCGTGACGCTCCTCGAGCGCATCGCCGCGGGGGAAAGCGGCGCCGACCTAATGTTCGGCGGCGGCGCGGACAGTCTGAGCGCGTACACCGCGTGCTTCGCACCCTATGTGAGCGAATACGCCGGCGACGTTGCGCCGGAATACGATCTCGGCGGCGGTATATGGACGCCCTTTTCCGCTCTGCCGGTCGTGCTGATCTACAACACCAAGCTCGTGCGGCAGAATCCGCCCGAGCGCTGGGCCGACCTGCTCGACGCAGGCTGGCACGGGCGCATCGCCTTTGCCGACCCCACCGTTTCCGGCTCGAGCTGCACCGCGCTCGGCACCCTTCTGCAGGCCGTCGGCGGCGATGCCGACGCCGCCCTCGCCGCGTTCTTCCGCAATCTTGACGGACGCATCATCGCCGACAGCGGCGGCGTGGTCCCCGCCGTGGCGGACGGCAGCTGCTACGTCGGCGTGACGCTGGAGGAAAACGCCCGCAAGGCCATCGCCGACGGGTTCGACGTCGCCATCGTCTACCCCGCCGAGGGCACGAGCATCCTGCCGGACGGCGCGGCCATCGTCCGCGGCTGTGCGCACGAGGAAAACGCGCGGAAATTCATCGACTTTCTGCTCTCGCCCAACGTTCAGCAGCTGCTGGGCACGGAGCTCAGCCGCCGCAGCGTGCGTGCGGATACCGTCTCCGACGCGCTGCCCGAGCTGACCGTTCTCCCCTACGACCTGCGCCGCGCGGATGAGCGGCGGCAGGAGCTTTTCGACGCCTGGCAGGCGCTGTGCGGGGAGGCGGGGGCATGAGAGCATGGCTTGAGCGGTCCTTCCGCAACCGCATTTTTCTCACCGTCCTGCTCGTCGCGCTCGTGCCGCTGCTGCTGTGCGACGTGCTGATGACGCAGGTGATGATCTCCCGCAGTGAGCACACCCTGCGCGCCGACGCGCAGGAGGAGATGGCGTTGCTCACCGCGCAGCTCGACGCGCTGCTCGCCGACTGCGGCGATGTTACGCGCGCTCTGGCCGACAGCACCGTGACGCGCAGCGCCCTGCGCCGCGGCGGCAGCGACTCGCGCACGCTCTATCAGCTTCTGAACCGCAGCACGGTCGCGCTGCGCGAATACGCCGACTTTGAGGTCTACGGCGAGTACGGCGACTGTCTCTATACCACGGCGAACGTATGGCCCGCCGCGCAAAGCACCGGCTGGGGTATACTCAGCGCGGCCCGCGCGGCGGACGGCGTTGTGCTGCGCGCCGAAAACGGCGGGCTTGCCGGGGCCTGTTCCGTAACCGCGCGCGGCGGTACGGTGCTCGGCTACGCCGTGTTCCGCATGGACGACGCCAACTTCGACGCCTTCTTCGCGCCCCTACTGCGCGGCGCGGACGATCTGCTGCTCGTCGATGCGACGTGGCGGCTGCTCTACGCTTCGCAGCCCCTGCGCGCGGGCGATACCCTTGCCCTGCTGCGCGCGCAGCTGCTCTCCGGCAAGTCCCTCTCCGACGGGGACGGCGAGCGCAGCTACTACGTCGGCGCCTGCACGGAAAGCGGCTTTTCGCTCATCCTGCAGCAGCCGCAGACCTATACCGCGCAGGTCGTCCGGTCGATCTATCTCGTCGCCGCGCTGATGGGTGCGCTGTGTCTGGTGCTCTGTCTCGTGTGCGCGTGGTGGCTCAGCCGCCGTCTCTTCGAGCCGGTCAACGAGCTTGACGGCGCGATGCGCCGCGTCGAGGGCGGCGATTACGACGTGCGCATCGAAAGCACACGGCAGGATGAAATGGGCCGCCTCGCGGCGAGCTTCGACCGCATGACAGCGGAGTACCGCCAGAACCTCGAACGCAGCGTGCAGCGTGAGCGCGAGCTGAACGAAACGCGCCTGCGGATGCTCCAGTCCCAGCTCAACCCGCATTTTCTCTACAACACGCTCGACTGCATGAAGTGGCTGGGCGTGACCGGCGGTGTGCCGCAGGTGGCGGAGCTGGCCGCCGACCTCGCCGCGCTGCTGCGCGCGGGCATCTCCGGCAGCGAGTTCATCACGCTCGAGGAGGAGCTTGAGCTGATCGAGCGCTACCTTGCCATTCAAGATGTCCGCTTCGGCGACCGCTTCGTCTGTGAGCTTGATGTGGACGAGCGCTTCCAGCACTGCGTGGTGCCCAAGCTCATTTTACAGCCGCTAGTGGAAAACGCCATCATCCACGGCGTGGCCGACAGCGACGAGGGCTTCATCAAGCTCTGGGCGGAGGAGGACGCGGAGGGTTTCCTGCTGCTCAAGGTATCCGACAACGGCAGCGGCATCCCGCCGGAGGTGCTCGAACGGCTCAACAGCCACGAGCTCATTCCCGGCGGCCATCTGGGCCTAAACAATGTGGACCGCATCGTGCGCCTGAGCTACGGCGAGAGCTGCGGTCTGAGCGCGTACCCGAACGAGGGCGGCGGCAGCTGCGTGCAGCTGCGGCTCCCGATGCAGAAAGGAGAGGACCATGCTCAAGGTACTGATCGTTGACGACGAGGCCGTGGTGCGCCGCGGCATCGTGCTTGGCATCGACTGGGCCTCGCTCGGCTGCGCCGTGGTCGGCGAAGCCGCCAACGGCGAGGAGGGTCTGGCCGCCGCCGAGCGCTACAGCCCCAACCTCATCATCACCGACGTGCGGATGCCGCACATGGACGGCATCGAGATGATGCGCGTCCTGCGCGAGCACGGCAGCACCGCTCACGTCATCGTGCTCACCGCCTACAACGACTTCGACTACGCCCGCTCGGCGCTCCGCTTCGGCGCGGCGGACTATCTTTTGAAGCCCTTCCGCGATCAAGAGCTCGTTGCCGCCATCGGGCGCGTGCGCGAGAAGGACGAGGCCTTTTCCTCCCGCAGCGCGCAGGACGATCTGCTGGCGCTGCCCAAGGGCGACAAGAGCAAATATGTGCTCCAGACGCTCGAATACATCGCCGCGCACTACGCCGACGCGGACATCAACATCACCACCATCGCCCGCTCCATCGGCATCAGCGAAGGCCACTTGAGCCATGTGTTCAAAAAGGAGACGAGCTACACCGCGCTCGGCTACCTCACGCTCTACCGCATCCACATGGCGCGCAGGCTCCTCGCCGACTGCCGCTACAAGGTCTACGAGGTCGCCGGCATGGTCGGCTACCGCGACGTCGCCTACTTCGGCTCGACCTTCAAAAAGCTCACCGGTCTCTCCCCATCGGAGTATCAGGACCGCTGCCGGTAGAACGAGCAGGCTGCACAAAAAAGTACGGAACATACCGGACAAGCTCGGCGGACTTTCACAGCATTTCGCAGAAATACCCGCATAATCGCAGACTTGTCCCGTTCCGTGCCGGCGCTGCGGAAGGTATAATGCTGTATGTGGTATTTTATGCCGCAACTACAAACGAAGGAGAACAACGATGAAAAGAAAACTCTTAGCGCTCCTGCTTGCCTCCGTCATGGTCCTCAGCCTTGTCGCCTGCGGCCAGAAGGAGACTCCGGACACGCCCGAGACGCCCGACGATCAGCAAGAGGTCAAGGACTACTCCGGCTACACCATCCGCATCTATTCCAACTCCAACTCCACCGAGCGCACCACCTGGCTCATTCAGGAGGCCAAGGACGCCGGCTTCACCATCAGCATTGACGATAACTCCGTCATCTCCGGTGATACCGCTGCCATCCAGGCCGCCAATGAAAATAAGGACGGCGACATCCTCTTCGGCCTTAACGAGACCCGCTGGAGCCAGGTCGTCGACGGCGTTTACGAGAACCTCAAGCTCGTTGACTGGACTCCCACCTGGGCAGGCGAGGTCGGCGAGTACGCCTATCCCGGCGCGGCCTACGGTCTCGTCATCCAGAACGTTCTGATGCTCTACCGCAACGACGAGCTCGGCACCAACGGCGAGAAGCTCCACTTCCAGCACTGGGCCGACATCGTGGACTGCGGCTACACCTGGTACCGCCAGAACAAGGTCGGCGGCACCACCAACGCCAACATCAACTCTGCGATGCTCTATGCTTTCGTCGATCCCTCCTCCCCCGCCGGTGGCATCTCCACCGAGGGCTGGGAGACGCTGTGGAAGTATTGCGCCGAGGGCAAGTACTCCTCCGATGACACCTACAAGTACGGCTTCGATCCTCTGAACAAGGGCGACGTCGCTGTTTCCACCTTCTACTCCTCCTCTCTCTACGGCAAGATCGACGCCGCGGCCGAGAGCTCCGAGCATCCCCTCAAGGGTGCTCTGACTCCCGAGAACTGGGACCTCGTTGAGATCGACGACGGCACCTATTACATCGCCGAGTACATCGGCATCCTCGATAAGGCTGGCCGCACCGAGGAAGAGACCGAGGCTGTCAAGGCGTTCGCCGAGTGGTTCGGCTCCGCCGAGACCCAGGCGGCCTGGGGCGAGGAGTTCGACTCCTATCCCTGCAACACCGCCGCGGCTGACATCCTCTATCCCGACGGCATCCCCGCCATCTACACCCTCAAGAACTTCGCTCTGACCAAGGTCGACGGCACCGACATGACCTATGCCGAGTACGTTGCCGAGCACTCCAGCGAGTGGACTAACATCATGACCAACCTTGGCTTCTACTGGGCCGACGCCTCCGCCGCCGTGGCTGAGCCCGACTGGGCCAACCTCGACTGGGCGACCTTGACCCAGAAGGCCGCGTAAGGCAACGCTCCCGCACCGCGTCCCGCGGAGAGGCTCAGCGGGATACCGACTGTTGTGTGTTTTCAGGCGAGCCGGGATCTCTCCGGCTCGCCTGATCTCTTTATTCCGAATACAAAAAGAGGAGAATCCATTATGATCCGGCTCAATGACATCGTTGTGAAGTTCGGCGACTTCACCGCCCTGCACGGCATCAACGTCCATGTGAAGGAGGGCGAATTCTTCACCTTCCTCGGCCCCTCCGGCTGCGGCAAGACCACCACACTCCGCACCATCACGGGCTTCATCGAGCCGGCAGAAGGCTCCGTCGTGGTCAAGGACCGCGACATCACGCGCGTCCCCATCGAGGACCGCAACATCGGCATCGTGTTCCAGAGCTACGCGCTCTTCCCGACGATGACCGTATACGACAACATCGCCTTCGGTCTCAAGGTCAAGAAGGCAAAGAAGGACGAGATCGACCGGAAGGTGCGCGAGATCGCGCGCAAGGTCGACCTTTCCGACGAGCAGCTCAAAAAGGCGGTCTCGCAGCTCTCCGGCGGTCAGCAGCAGCGCGTGGCCATCGCCCGCGCCCTCGTCACCGGCCCCGCCATCATCTGCATGGACGAGCCGCTGAGCAACCTCGACGCCAAGCTGCGCGTGCAGCTGCGCAACGAGCTGAAGAAGATGCAGAAGGACTTTGGCATCACCACCATCTACGTCACCCACGATCAGGAGGAGGCGCTGACGCTCTCCGACCGCATCGCGGTGTTCAACAAGGGCTTCATTGAGCAGATCGGCACGCCCAATGAGGTCTACAACCACTCGCAAACCGAATTTGTCTGCAATTTCATCGGTGATATCAACCGTTTGAATGACGATACCGTGTCCGCCCTCCGCGCCGCCGGCGCGGAGGTGGACGCAGGCAAGCACAATTACATCCGTCTCGAGCGCCTGCACGTCAACGTTGCCCCGCGCGGCGGTGAGATCGCGCTCGACGGCACGGTGGAGAGCTGCGAATACTACGGGCTCTACATCAAGTATTACATCCACGTCGGCACGCAGAGCCTCAAGGTCATCGAGAAGAACGACGGCGTGAACATCTACGACCCGGGCCAGCGCGTCAAGGTCATCTTGAACCCGAACGACATCATGGCCTACGCGCCCTCCGCGGAGGAGGTGGAGTGATGGGCAGCTCTCTCACCAAGTCCCGCTTCGATGCGGCCTTTGTGGTGCGCATGATCGGCATCGTGCTCTTCGCGTACTTCTTTTTCGGCTTCATGCTCCTGCCGTGTCTCAATACGCTCACGAGCATCTTCACCACCACGAACGCCGAGGGCGTGCGCGATCCCTTTGCGGTCATCCGCTTCTTCTTCGCGGGCAGCATGGGCCGCTACGTCTGGAACTCCCTCAAGCTCGCCATCTGTCTGGTCGTCACGGTCAACGTGGTGGGCGTGTCCATCGTGCTGCTGACGGAGTATTTCGACATCAAGGGCGCGAACATCCTGCGCCTCGGCTACATGACCACGATGATCTACTCCGGCGTCGCGCTGGTCACGGGCTACCTGTTCCTCTACGCCTCCGACGGCATTCTGACCACCGCGCTCGTCAACGCCTTCCCGAGCTTTGACCCCACATGGTTCTCGGGCTTCAACGCGGTGCTCTTTACCATGACCTTTGCCTGCACGAGCAACCACGCGCTCTTCCTGCGCAACGCCATCCGCGGCATCGACTATAACACCGTCGAGGCCGCGCGCAACATGGGCGCGAAGCCCTTCAAGGTGCTCTGGAAGGTCGTTTTCCCGACGCTCGTGCCCACCATGTTCTCGCTGACGGTCATGACCTTCATTACGGGCCTGTGCGCCATGTCCGCTCCCACGCTGCTCGGCTACGACTCCATCAATCCCGAGATCGTGCGTCTCGCCGGCTCGTCCACGGCGGACGAAGCCTTCCCGCAGGCGCGCGCCGCGCTGCTGTCCATCATTCTCGCGATGTTCACCATCGTGCTGCTCACCGTGCTCTCCGCCTACGAGCGCAAGGGCCATTACCTCTCTGTCTCCAAGACCAAGGCGCGGCTGCAGAAGCAGAAGATCACCAGCCCCGTCTGGAATATTCTCGCGCACCTCTACGCCTATGTGCTCTTTATCATCTACATGATCCCCGTGGTCATGATCATCGTTTTCTCGTTCCAGACCTACGGCGCCATCCGCATGAAGAAGCTCGACCTTTCCAACTGGACGCTCATCAACTTCTTCGGCACGCAGGACTATCAGTATCTCACCTCGCGCGGCACCTACAAGGTGCGCAAGGGTTCCATCTCGGGGCTGTTCGCCAACGAGGCGACGCTCGGCGGCATCAAGATGAGCTTCGTGCTCTCCATCCTCGCCGCAGCGCTCGCATGCTTGATCGTCGTGATCGCCTGCAACTACATCTTCAAAAACCGCAATAAGAAGTCCGGCGTGGTGCTGGAATATTGCCTGCTCTTCCCGTGGCTGCTGCCGACCATTCTCATCTGCTATTCCTACCGCACCTACTTCAACGCCGAGAACATCTGGTACGTCGGCAATGTGAACCTCTACTTCGCCGAGCACGTCCGCATCCTGCTCGTGCTGGCGTACACGGTGGTCAAGCTGCCGTTCTCGCTGCGCATGATCAAGGCGGCGTTTTACGCCATCGACGAGGAGCTGGAGGATGCCGCGCGCAACATGGGCGCGAGCGGCCTGACGACCTTCCTCAAGGTCAAGCTGCCCATCATCCTGCCAAGCGTTCTGGCAGTGTTCGCGCTGAACTTCAACGCGCTCTTTACCGAGTACGATATGTCCGCCACCTTCGCCAGCTCCTACGGCACGAGCTACGCCATGGTCATTCAGGCCATGTGCGCGGAGGAGGGACTGTACGGCTACAACGTCAACGCCTCGGGCCGCCGCTGCGCCTCGACCGTGTTCATCATGCTGGTGTCCGGCGTGATCCTCTATCTGGTCTACGGCGTGGGTGCGCGCGACCTCGGCGAGCGGCTGGAGGCCAAGGAGCGCCGCCGCAGACGCGTGGCAAAGTTGACGGGACTGTTCAAAAAGGAGCCCGCCGCCGTGGCGGCGGAAGCGGAGGAAGCGGCGGTCGCCGCCGCTGTCCCCGACGAGCCGGGAGAAAAGCTGTAATGAAGATCAATACCATTGTTTTTGATATGGGCGGCGTGCTGCTGAACTTCGGTGCGGAGCTGTTTTCCCGCCGCCTGCACGTCGGCGCGGAGGGCGAGGCGCTCCTCAAGCAGCACCTGCTCTACACGACCGACTGGGTGCGGCTCGACCGCGGCACCATCACCGAGGAGGAGGTCTATGCCCACGCCTGCGCCAAGCTCCCCGCGGAGCTGCACACCGCGGCGGAGTACATCATCTACCATTGGAACGAGCCGATCGTGCCCATCGCGGGCACGGCGGACGTGGTGCGCGAGCTGAAGGCAAGGGGCTATACGCTCTACCTGCTCTCCAACGCCGCCCGTCGCCAGCACACCTACTGGCACGACATCCCGGGCAGCGAGTGCTTTTCCGGCACGCTGATCTCGGCGGACGTTCACCTGCTCAAGCCCGAGGCCGCCATCTATCAGGCGCTGTTCGACAAATTTGACCTCACGGCGGCAAGCTGCCTGTTTATCGACGATTTCCCCGCAAACATCGAGGCGGCGGAAAACGCCGGTATGCAGGGCATCGTGTTCCACGATGCCGGCCAGCTGCGCGAAGAACTCAAAGCGCGCGGGATCCTCTGATCCCGCGCGTTCGCCTTGAAAGGAGATCGTTTCCATGTCCATTCTCAAGCTCGCCCCCGCCTGTAAGGACTATCTCTGGGGTGGAACAAAGCTCATCACCGATTATGGCAAGCGGTATGACGGCGCGCGTCTCGCGGAAACGTGGGAGCTGAGCGGTCATCCCGACGGTCCCTCCGTGCTCGCGTCCGGTCCCGACGCGGGCAAAACGCTCGCGAACTATCTCGCCGCGCACCCCGGGGCGCTGGGGGAGCACGGGCGGAAATTCGCGGAGCTTCCGGTGCTCATCAAGCTCATCGACGCGGCGAAGGATCTCTCCATTCAGGTCCATCCCGACGACGCCTACGCCCGCGCGCACGAGGGGCAGAACGGCAAAACGGAGATGTGGTATGTCCTCTCCGCCGCGCCGGACGCCTTTCTCTACTGCGGCTTTTCGCGCGATATTTCCCGGGACGAGCTTGCGCGCCGCATCGCGGACAACACGCTTCCCGAGGTCCTGCGCCGCGTGAACGTCAAGGCGGGCGACACGGTGTTCATCCCCGCGGGCACCATTCACGCCATCTGCCGCGGCATCGTGGTGGCAGAGGTGCAGCAGAGCAGCAACGTGACCTACCGCGTGTGCGACTACGGCCGTCTCGGCCCCGATGGAAGGCCCCGCGCCCTGCACATCGCGCAGGCGCTGGACGTGACGCGCCGGACCGCCGGCGTTCCCGCGCCGGACTTCGGCGGGCACCTTGCCCGCTGCGGCTATTTCACCGTCGATCTTCTCGCCGCGCCGCAGGCGGCGCTGTGCGGCACGGAGTCCTTCCTCTCGCTTTTGATCCTCGACGGCGAGGGCGAGGTCCGCTGCGGCAGCGAGACCGTCAGAGCGAAGAAGGGCGAGAGCCTCTTTCTCCCCGCCGGCAGCGGCGAAGCGCGGCTCACGGGCACGCTCCGCGCCCTCGCCACGCGCGTCTGAGTGCAAGCAAAAAGGAAATGCGGGAGAAGCGCGATGCGCTTCTCCCGCATTCCTTACGGCTGCTGTTGCTGCTGGGAATTGGTCTGGCTGATCTCGGGCAGAAACTCCATGAAGCGGATGGAGTAGAGGTCCGCGCTGATGTAGCTCTGCTCATCGGGCTGGTAGAGCGCGATGTAGTCGTTGCCGACCTCGTAGAGGATGCCGTGGGTGACGATGGTGTTCTGCGTACCGATCAAAAAGCTCACGATCACGCTGCGGCCCACGTTGCGCGCCATTAGGCTCTTCCACGAGCTGTGCAATATCTGCTCCGAGGCGCTCATGCCCGGCGTAGGCGACGGCATGGGGCCGAGCGTTGTATCGGTCCGGCGGCTGTCCTGCAATACACCCGGCGTCATACCCTGTGCCGCTCCCCCCTGCGCCGCGCTGGGCGCCATGCCCTGCTGCCGGCCGGTCTGCGTCGTGCCGCCCTGCGCGGAGCCGAAGGCGCGGCCCACCATCTGCTGCGACCTTGTCTGCATGGTGCTGTTGTCGATCATGGTCTGGTATGTGCTCGCATCTCCCTGCGTCATCACGGCAGGAAGATAGCGGTCGTTGTCCGGCGCGCCGCAGCGCGTGAGCTCGATCATAGCGTCCATTCCTTTCAGAGCCTTGGATTTCGTCTCCTATGTATCGTAGTAGGCTTCCGTGGGGTCGTAGAAGCAGTGGTCGCCGATGCGCACGCGGAACATCCCGACCTGCGAGGGAAAGTTCTGACGGCAGGTGTCCGAAAAGGGATTGAAAAACCACAGCGCATCCCCGAGTCCCGTCAGACGGTTGCCCGCCATCGCCCAATCCGCGATGGAATAGTGGACGTCCGTTGGCTAACACAAATAATGTAAATACCCTCCCGCCGGAAGAACGGGAGGGTATTTACATTATACTTTCTCGCAACAGCGCTATTCCATCGTTGCCAGCTTCCTGTCACCACGGGACAACAAAAAGCAAGTGTTCGGAATTTCCGAACACCTGCTTTTCGCATTTTCACTTTGCCTTCTTGCGCATTTTCTCAAGCTGCTCAGCCACGCAAGCCTTGTTATAATGCCGGATGCTCTTCGGCACATCAAGATACTCAAACATGGCGTTGCGCTGTTTTTCGGTTAGGCCGGAGCGGTACACCATGTCCATTACCTGCACGCCCTTGCTATTCTTGATCGTCTCGCCGTCCTTATCTTTCAGGCTCGTACACTCGCTTGCAGCGGCTCGCAGCGCGGCATAGATCGCGGGCGGAATGCGGTATTGCTTCTCAGCCTCCTGCGCGTCCAGCACCCATTTGGTCGTGATCTCATACTTGCCGCCGGACGCTTCCGCAAGGGCGGTTTTCTCGGCATAGTCCTCCGCGTTGCTGAGCGCCTTGTCCTTCACGTCTGCATCAAGCCCCTTGAAGAACGCGCTGCCCGTCATGCTGTTTTCCATGACGCGGTAGGTGTCCGCTTTCTTCTTTTCGTACTTGCCGTAGGCCGTGGAGGTCAGATCGTCCGCGCCGAATTTGTCCTCCGGCTCCTCCGGAGCGGCATACTTGGCACGGATGCCGAGCATATCCAGCGCCTTTTGCGGGAGCTTGTGCTGCGGGTCCTCGGCAACTTCCTTGTTGTAGCGGGTTTTCAGCGCACTCGTGATCGCCTCGCCGTCCAATCCCATATTCTCCATCAGGTCGCGGCGGATATGGTCGTAGCTCGTGTAATCGCCCTGTTCCAGCGCATCGTAGAGAATGCCCATGAAACGGCTCTTGTTTCCGGCATACCCGATGTTGTAGGTGAATTTCTCCACCTCGTACTGATACGGAATACTTCCGCTTGCCTGCGCGAGCGTGCGAAGCGCAGCGTTCAGATCGCGCTTGATGTTGTAGGCCGGTAGGCCGAACAGCTTGCCCGTCGCCGCGAAAAGGCCGAGTGTCGCTTCGGCGCGCGTCTTTTTCCCGTTTCCGCCGATGCTTTTAATGAATGTACTCGAAGCATCGACCACGCTCTGCGCCATTGCGTTGACTACATTGGTCACGAGGAGCGCCGTCGCCGCGCGTCCGACGTTTTTCATCGCAGCCGTGCGCTTCTTCGGGTCGTTTTCATAGCGGAACTGGTCATAGGACCGCAGGAACACGTTCAGGCTCATGATCGGCTCGCCCATGAAAGCGGTTGCCTGCTGGGAAAGGTCGCTCCTACCGCGCATGATATTGGAGCGTTGGAGAATGCCGTCTACCACCTGCGTCTGGTCGATCATGTCGGTAAATGCCTCGTTGACCGCCTCATAGAACGCATTGCTGCCCGCGCGAAGCTCCGGCTTCTCACGCTTCACCTGCCATTCGCAGGCGTTCCAGAGCTTGCCCCATGTGACCGCATCGGCCTTTCCCGCCGCCGCGCCCGCAAGGTCGTTGAGCTTGTTTGCCGCGCCCTCCTTGCCATAGAAGCGCTCCTTCATGGTGTAGGGCGAGGAGATGTCAAAGCTGCCGACGTCTTTCCGCATGGCGATGGGGGAATGCTCCAGCGCCTTTTCCCAACCGTTCCCCTTTGTCACGCCTCCGGTCAAACCTTTTGCCATGTCCGCGGGGTCAAGGACAGCGCTTGCACGGAAGAACGCCGTAGGCTGCTGAATGACGACGCGGATATTCGCGCCGACCGCCGCGCCCTTGAACTTGCTGACGTTCTTTGCGAAGAAGTCGCGCATCGGTTCAAAGTCCTTTGTGCCGATGCCGTTCTGAATGTCGCCCATGAGCTTCATCCAGTATTCCTGCGAGCCTTGCCCGCCCTTTTCGTTCAGCAGGCCTTTCAGGGTCACGCCGTTATCCGCGCCGCTGCTGTCCTTATACCGGAAGTTGAAGAGACGGTTTGCGTCCTCCATCGGATTCAGCCACGCCGCATAGTCGATCATGTCGGAGGCGTGCCGCGCGTAGGTGTCGAACACGCTGCCGATTTCCAACGGCGTCTTGGCGTGCGGCGTGACCTGCTGCGCCATGCCGATGTTCTTGATCGACCGGACATTTCCGGTGTCCTTTTCCTGCGAGCTGTGCAGCCCCTCCTTTGCAGAGCGGATCGGCCAGTAGTCCTTTTCGGTAAACTTGCGGTAGCCGTAGGCCTTCATGCTCGCGTCGTTGCCGTACTTGGCAAGCGTGTCGGTCGTAAGCTGCTGCAATCCGTCGGCGGTCTTCTTCTGCTCTGCGGTGAGCGAGGAGGCGATCCGCCCGACGTCCTCCGCCGTGAGGAAAACGGCCTGCGTGCCGCGCGGCACTTTTACCTTGCCGGTCGCCGCGTCTCTGATCTCCGGCTGGTAGATGCCGCCGGACATCAAGTGATCCTGCGCCTGCTTGCGCTTGCCGAGGAGATAAAGCTCCATGACCTGCGATGTCGTCAGCGTCAGACTGTCGCCGCGCGCGGTCGTGAAGTCGTGTGTTTCCGCCTCCAGCTTCCACACATTGCTGCCGCGAACTGATGTCACCGCCTCGCGCACGCCGCGCGCCGTCGCCCTTTCGCCGAGGACGCGCTGCGTCTTTTCAGCAATATCCCGCGCCATGATCTCCTGCGCGTCCTGCGCGTTGCGAAGCATACGGTAGATGTCCCGTCCCGTCTGCCCGTAATGGGCGAAGAACGTATAGGGCGTTTCAAGGCTGATCGCGCGGTTCCCGCCGAGCTTGCGGCGGCGCGTCCGCGTGTCGCTGCGGAACGCATCGGCCATTTCCTGCGTGGTCTCATACTTTCCGCCAGAGAGCAGCTTGCCAGCCGTGGAAATGGACTTTTCGACCGCCTTGACGACCTGCCACATAGTTTGCAGCTCGCCCGCGCTCAGCTCGGAGAGCCGCTTGTCGCCCATAGCGATAACGCGGTCAAAGCCGCCCTTTACGCCGTCGTCCTCGCTGCCGAACAGAGAGGGATCAATAACCATGTCTCCGCCCTCGGCCAGCACATTTTGATACTGGTCTTTCAGCGCACGGAACGCTGCCGTGCGTTTCGTCGGCGTACCGCTGTTGTCGTATACGCGCTTGCCGTCCCCATCTACGGTGTAGCGGCTTTCCTGATTGATGCTGTTCAATACCGCGGCAACGGCAGAGCGCATTTCCTCCGGAATGTGCTGCTTATCGGTCGGGCGGAGCAGCTTTTGCGAAAGCGTGTTTGCGTGACGCACGATCTTGGCACGCAGCGTGCGGCGTTTCTGGCTGTCGCGGCGCGTCTCGTCCTTTTCGCGAAAGCGCTCGCGCAGCTCCTGCACCTGCGCCGCCCTGCGGTCACGCTCTTTGGCGAGCGCCTGCTGGGTGTTCCGCAGCCTTGCCGCGTCCGCGCGGCCCTGTGCCATCTGTCCGGCGAGCATTGCGTCCCTCGCGGCCTGTCTGCCGCTCTGCCGCGCTTCCTGCACCTGCGCCGTCATGCGGTCGGCAAAGGTTTTCTTGGCCTGCGGCAAGTCGAAGAAGCGTTCCATGATGTCGTTGGAGATGGACGCGACCGCCTGCCCCATGTACCCCTCAAACGGGTTATACTCGCTCACATTGTAGATGCTGTTCGCCACGTCAGCGATGCGCTGCACCTGATCGGACACGTTGCTCTCGCGCATCTCGCTGAAAAACTCGGGATAGCTGTCCGCCATTTCCGCATATACGCGGTCAACGTTCGTGTGTTCGCCTTTTGCAAGGTTCACCTTTCCGAACAGGCTCTTGCGCAGCTCGGCGTAATCCGTGATGCTCGCCGCGTCCTCGGCGGAAAGCGTGAGCTTTGTAGTACGCAGGAATTTCCGCAGCTCGCTGTATTCCTGATAAAGCTCCTCATCCCTCGCCATCGAATTTTCGGCGATCCTCTCGGCAATGGCGTCGGCACGCTTGCGCGCCTCGGTGTAGGTCAGCTCGCCGGTCTCGTCGCCGCCGCGGGCGATGTAGTCATAAAGGCCTTGCAGATCGCCCACGATCTCGCTGCTCTCAACCTCCGCGCCGTAGTCGCGGATAAGCTGCTTTGCGGTCCGCTCCACGCTCTTGCGGTCGGTGCGTACCCCGTCGCTCCGGCGCGTCTGCCCCTTCCAGTATTCCACGCGCCCGCGCAGCGTCTCATTCTCCCGTTTGAGCGCCGCCAGCTCCTGCGCGTTCTCCGTGCCTTTGAGAGAAAATGCCGCATCCACGCTATTGACCTTTGCCAGCCGGTCCGCTTCGTCTCCGGCCTTATAGGTCAGCACCTCCACGCCGCGATCCTGCAAGGATTGGCGGATCGCCGCGTCGGAGCTGTCCGGCATGACCGCCGCGAGGACTTCATCGAAGCCGACGGCTCTCTGCGGCTTTGCCTCGAAATAGCCGATGGGCATATTGGCAATATCATTGAACAGGTCGAACACCTTTTGCGCCGTATCGTCTTTGATGTTCAACTGCCGATAGGAGCGCAGCTCCTTGTCGATGGCTGCAACCGTTTTCTTCTTTCGCAGCGTGTCGGCAATAATCTCCGCCGCATTGTCAGCCGCTATAAAGTCGTTGCGCTCGCTGCGGTCCCTGATCTCGTTTGCGATGTCCGCAAGGCGGGCCGAGAACTCGGCGCGAATTTCGCTGAATTCCTCCTCGGACAGCTTTGCAAGGCGCTTGCTGTCAGCCTTAATATCGCCGGTGGAGCCGTAGTCTTTGGTGGCAACGCCCCAGATGGATTGCCCGCCGAAGATCGTACCGCCGCCCTTCTGCTCTCCCTCGCGCATTGCCCTGACGACGTTCTCAAGCGTGATCTCGTAGTGCAGCGCGTCGAAGCTGCGGCGATTTCCCTGCGCCGTGTACATATCCTTGCTGTTGCGGATGCCCTTTTTCTTTTCCGCTCCGGCAAACAGCTCGTCCAGCCAGTTTTCATAGGCGGCTTTGTCCACTCTCTCGCGGATTGCCTTGTCGGTGGCCGCGGTATCGACCTCCTCCGTCACAGTCTCCGCGCCGTTTGCGAGGTAGTTTCTCGCGCCGACGGCATCGCGTGTGAGGGACATCATGCTCTCATGCTCCATCGCATTGCTGACTTCATCTTCGGTAAAGCCGTACTGACGCAGCCAGTCGCGCTCCGCTTCTTTCAGCGCATCGCCATGTTCGGCAAACCAAGCCTTGCGTGCAGCCATCGGCCCCTTGCCGTCCTTGTCGCGCAGGTCGCGCAGCGCATCGGCCCCGAGGCGCTCGGCAAGAAAGTCGTAGCGGGCAACGGTCTCCTCGTCCAGCCGCGAGACTTTTTTCGTTTTCACCTTTTCCGTCACCGGTTCGCCGCCGGTCTCGTCAAGGTAAATGTTCATCATGGCCGTGCTGTCTCGCAGGTTGTCCTTGATCTTGGCCGCGCCGCCCTTGCGGTTCAGCTCGTCCTCTAAGTAGTTGCCGAGGCCATAGAGCGGCTGTGCAAAATCGCGCCCGCGTCTGCGCTCCAGATCGTAGAACATTTTATGGAACTTCGCTTCAGCCTTACTGTCCGCCTCGTATTCCACGTTCGGGAAAGTCGGCGTCCATGCGTCCGCGCCGTAGACCTTATTGCTGCGGAAGAGCTGCGGGTCAATGGTGTCCTTGCTGAACACGAGGGAAATATCGCCGTAATCCGTGTGGCCGGACTTCGCCTTGACGACCGCGATGCTCGGCATCGGCAGGCCGCCCAGCTCCAGATCGCCGCGCAGGTTTTCTTCGGTCAGATTATGGAGTGCCACCAACTTGTCAGTCTCCTCGACCGGCGTTTTGAGGGAGAATTTTGCATTGACATTCTTGCCGCTCCCGCTTATACTATCCCCATAAGCATCCCCCCGCTGAGCGCCTCTCTTCTGAGAGGAAGAGCCGTTAATTTGGGGGATGCTTCTTTCTTGCATCTGCCCAATGTTATAGACCATCTTTCCATCAGTGCCCAGCGCCACGGAAATTGTGACCTCATAATACTTTCCGTCGAAGTCCATGAAGTGCGCCGTTCGATAATTCCAGCCGCCGCTTGCCATATCGCCGTGTCTGCTGTTGTAATCGGCGACATTCTTTCTTCCCCTGACGGATACCTGCGCCAACTCGTCGATATGGGACGCAGCGCTGACTTTCCGCTCGTATGCGGCATCACTCATTGTGCGTCCATCGCTCGTGTGATTATCGCTCAGTTTTCCGGCAGAAGTTGCGGTCAAAACAAGCTCGTCACCGTCTGCGCCAATGAGCTTCACATCCTGCCCACGGCGTATTTTCCCGTTGATGTAGTCCTCCAACTGCTCGCACCAGCTCTTCGGATCGTTACCGAAGATAACCTGCCGATCCGCCTTAACATAGGAATGCCCATCACCAAGAGATTTGATCTCAAGCTGCGTCCCGCCGCCCTCTGTGGCGGCTTTTTTGTTGTTCTTCGCCGCGGCTTCATAAGCCTGCTGCAATAGTCCTTCCGCCGTCTGCGCCTGCCGCTTTGCGCGGCCCGTCAGCTTGCCGACGATCTCGTGGATGGCGTCGCGCAGCTTTTCAAGCAGCGTCCGGTCCTCGCGGTGGCGCTGAATGAAATCGTTCAGCACATCGGTGTTGGCGATCATTTCGCCCGCATAGTTGGCCGCCGCTTCGTCAAGCGCCTGCTCGCTGTTGATCTCCACGCCCATGCGGTTGTACTGCTCGTGCAGGATATTCGCGGCCTCCGTCACATCGGGAATAGCGGCAACGGCGTCGCGGAACGCACGGTACTGCTCGGGAGCAAGCTGCTGTACGCGGTGCGTCCACTCATGGCCCACGACCTGCATCACGGGATCGGTCGCGTCCTTCGCGATCAGAATATCGCTGCCCTCGATCTGACCGTTGGCCTTGCCGTCCATGACCTTGTCGGCCATGCGCACGCGCACGCCGAGCGCCTTTGCCACGGTATCGATCTCGCTTGCCGTGCCGCTGTCCATCTCACGCATCACATAATCATCGTACACGAGGCCACTTTCTCCTGCCGCCTGCGGCGCGCTCTGCGCGTTTCTTGCATTCGGGGGTGTAATTTCACTCTGCGCCGTTTCGGAACGCATACGCGGGCTTGCAAACGGCTCCGTCGCCGTGTTCTGCGTCTGCGTCGCGGGAGAGGGCACATCAACTGCGATTTTCGCCGTTTCCGTATTTGCCTGTGCGTCGTTCTGGCCGGAGAAATAACCGGCGTTGGCTGTTGCGCTTTTCGGGTTCGGATTGGGCTTTCCCTCAACGCCTGCGTTGTAGGCGGGAACGAACTCCCTGATGTGCTCCGCCGTGTCCGTCCCCTCCAGATACGAAGCCCGCAGCGCCTTACGTCCGTTCTCGCCAAGCGTATTGTCGAAACGGGAGAAGGTCCTGTTCACGCCGTTTTCGACCACGCCGCCGAGGCCGCCCATCGCCGCGCCGACGAGGAAGTCGTACAGAACGTCGCTCGCCTGCAAAGCATCGTAATTCTGTCCGATGCTCTTTTCATTGTAGAGCGTCTGCAATGCCGGGTTTATCAGGTCAGATACGACCTCCTCCACGCCCTCACCCGCGGCAGAGGAAAGGATTTCGAGCGTGGTGCGTCCTGCATCACTCTTTGCGAGCTTTGCAATCAGGTTGTCCACCACTTCGTCCGCCGCACCGGCTCCATAAAGTCCGGCAAGGCCGTCGAACATCTTTTCCGTAAGGACCTCTACGCCACCTGCACCGACCGCATACGCGCCGCGTCGCAGGAGGCTTGCATCGCTGTCGCTGCTTTCGAGCGCCGCTCCTCCAACAGACCGAGCGAATAAGGGAATGAGCGTACCGCCGCCGGTCAACGGAGCGAGAACCGCATCGCCGCCCATCTGAACGCCCTGCGTTCCAAGGTCAACGAGAAATTGACCGACCGCGCCTTTTCCTTCCTTCGCCTGTTCGGTTTTCTTCTGGCTATACTCGGATAGCTTTCTGCCTGTCTCGTAATTGCCCTCGGCAATTTTCTGCGCATCTCTGTTCCATTGTTCGCCGCGTTCTTCATCTCCGATCAGCTTGCCAAGCAGTTGGCCGGCCTTTGCGCTTGCTTCGTTGAAGAGACCGGCTGCACCGGAAAACGCGCCCGCACTTCCGCTCGCTCCTGCGAGGCCAACATCTCGGAGCGTTTCGCCGAGACTTTCATTCTTCCGTTCATCGATCTTGCCACCGCTATGTGAGAAGCCACCCGCATTCACGGTCGTCCGGTTCCTTTTCGCCGCGGGCTGCGT
>DJRC01000038.1 GCA_002437735.1 Oscillospiraceae bacterium UBA6370
GTTTCTCGGCTGGTGAATGAAGAAGATCCATCGTGGAACGGCACGGCGACAGAGCTTGCGCAATGTCTTTCCGAGATGGACAGCAGCCGGAGCTTCACACCGAACTGGGTCGTGCGGACGCTGAACGCGCAGCAGGATACACTACTGCGAAAATACGACATTCACTATGTTTCCCACCGCACGAAAGAGGGAAAAGCGCTTTCGCTGCGGTGGGACGGTGTACGGTAATGTACGGCATGTACGGTAAAATGGGGAGAGGGGTATCCCCTCAGATGTGCCGTGTAGACGCCCTTGCGTTCGACTACGAACAAGTGCCGCTCACACGCTTTTACTTCTTGCGGTCTTACGCGAAAAAACCGAGTGCGTCCTTGAGAATATTGTTCGCGGTCCGCAGCTCGGCATTTTCTCGCTCAAGCTCGCGGATGCGGATCGTCTGCTCCTCTGCGTTCAGCGTCTTCGCGGGCGGTGTATTTCGGCGTATGCTGCGCCAAAATCCGCGCTGGGAAAGGCCATTAACTATCTGTTGGAGCAGTGGCCGTATCTGGCGAGGTATCCGGATGGCCGTCTGGAGCTGAGCAACAACCGTGCCAAGCGCAGCATTAAGCCATTTGTGATGGGCAGGAAGAACTGGCTGTTTGCTAACACGCCGGGCGGTGCGCAGGCCAGTGCTGTGATCTACAGCCTAATTGAAACGGCGAAGGAAAACGGTTTAGATCCGTACCGCTACCTGCTGTGGGTTCTGCAGACTGCGCCACAACTGAGCGAAACGGATGAAGCATGGGCTGAAAAGCTGCTGCCCGCAAATGCCCCGGAAGAATGCTATATGCCGCAATAATAGAAGGCCGCCATCTCGGTGAGCAGTAGCTCGTCTTGAGATGGTGGTCTTTTATTCATAACTACGTTTTACGCTTACGGTGAACCCGTCTCTGGCTTTCTCGCTCAGAGACGGGTTCTTTTGACGGATTATCTTAATGAGATTACGATTCTACCGGGTGGTTATTCTCGTGCTTGAAGACACCAAATATGCAGGCGTCGGCGGCGAAATACCGCCGACGCCTGTTTCCCTCTAAGAACGCTCGTCGGACGCTTACAGGTCGTCGCGGTTAACGGGACAGGACATACAGCGCGGGCCGCCGCGGCCGCGGGAAAGCTCCGCGGACGGGATGGTGATGACGTCGATGCCCTTCTTGACGAGCAGCTCGTTGGTGACGTAGTTGCGGTCATAGGTGATGACGCGGCCGGGCGCGATACAGAGGGTATTCGAGCCGTCGTTCCACTGCTCGCGCTGCGCGGCCAGCAGATCGCCGCCGCCGCAGCGGATCAAGTCGACCGCGGGCAGCTTGAGCTCGAGGGCCAGAATATCCTTCAACTCGTCCTTGAGGGCGGCAAACTTCAGTTCGCCGTGCTCGTCGAGCATCATCTCGTAGACGCTCAGCGGGCCCTCGATCTCCGGATGGATGGTGAACTTGTCGTAATCGACCATCGTGAAGACGGTATCGAGGTGCATGAACGCGCGGGTCTCGGGGATATCGAAGGCAAGGACCTTCTTGAAGCCGGAGTTCTGCAGCAGGTTGCGGGCAAAGGTCTCCGCGCCGGAGACGGTGGTGCGCTGGGACAGGCCGACCGCCACAATGTCCTTGGAGAGCACGAGCACGTCGCCGCCCTCGATGGAGTAGCTGTCGGAAAGGTCGTACCACTGCTTGTTCTCCTCCGTGGCAAAGTCACGGTTGTAGAGATACATATACTTGAGCAGCAGGCTCTCGCGCTTGCGGGCGGGCGTGTGCATCCGGTGGATGTTGATGCCGTTGCCGACGCAGGCACCGGGGTCGCGGGTGAAGTAGAGGTTGGGCATCGGGTCGGAGACGAAGGGATAGTCGTCCTCAACGAGGTCCATGAGAGAGGTAGCCTCCTTGGTGGCGACCTCGCTGCGCTTGATGCCGGCGATCAGCTCGGCGACCATCTGCTTGGGCGGCATATTCAGAAGATAGCTCGTCATGGACGCGCGCAGGCCCTTGGCATGGATCTTGCTGATGTTCAAGAAGTCATTCACCAGCTGGATCTGGCGGGCGGGATCGGCGATGGCCTTGGCGACCTCGTCGACATAGTAGACGACCTCGACGCCGTTCTCACGCAGGACGCGGGCAAAGTTGTCGTGCTCCTCCTGCGCGATCTTGAGGTAGGGCACGTCGTCGAACAGCAGGCGCTCGAGCGTAGCGGGCGTCAGCGCCTCCAGTTCCTTGCCGGGGCGATGCAGCAGGACCTTATTGAGCTTACCGATCTCTGAAAAATTATGGATACCGGGGTACATACTTGCTCCTTTCCCGGGACGGCAGCGCGCAGCACGCGCCACTCCCAACGGTCTGAACAGCAGCCGAAAATCCGTTGGCTTGCTTATTCAGATTCAACAATTTTTATCTGGATGCTCGCGCGCTTATCATAGTTTTTCACTAAAATCAGTATACTCGTTCGCGCGAAAAATGGTAGTATCAGTGTTTTGCGTTTTTCATGTGCCAGTCAGCCTTCGAGCGACTCCAGCAGCGCCGCGCGGAAGACCTCCATGCCGGCGAGCAGGCGCTCGTCCGACTCATAGGAGTAGTTGATGCGGACATAGTTCCGCCCGCCGTTCTTGAACGGGTAGAACACATAGCCCGGAATGAGGATTAGGCCCATGTTGTAGGCCCGGTTGATGAACTGCTTGCTGTCCACCCCATCGGGCAGGCGGCACCAGATGTACACGCCGCCGCGCGGGCGCTCATAGGAGACGCCGAGGGCAGCCATCTCATCGAGCTTTTCGCACACGAGACGCTGCTTGCGGCTGTAGCTGGCGCGGAACTCGTTGAGCGCCTTATAGTAGGTGCCGTCATCGAGATAGCGGCCCAGCAGCTTCTGCGTCATCCAGTCCGACGCCATTAGGCGCACGGAGACCAGATAGCTCAGGCTGCGGATGACGTCGGCGTTCGCCGCGACGACCGCGATGCTCAGGCCCGTGACGAAGGTCAGCGAGAAGGAATAGATGTAAATGACGTTTTCCAGCGTGTCGAACGCCTTGATGGGCGGCAGCTTCTCGCCCTCGTAAACGAGCTCGCTCGCGGCGTCCTCCTCCACGATGGGAACACGGTAGGTGTTGGAGATCTCGATGATCTTCTTCCGCCGCTCCAGCGAGAGGATGTGGCCGGTGGGATCGTGGAAGCTTGAATTGACGAAAATGAAGCGCGGATGCTTGTGAAGGATGAGCTTTTCAAGCAGATCCACGCGCATCCCATCTTGATCCACCGGCACGGTGAGGATCTTCGCGCCGGCCAACTCCATCGCGCGGGACATATCCGGATGGACCGGCTCCTCCATGACCACGGTGTCGCCGGGCTGGACGAGGAGCGTCACGATGAAGTCCACCGCCTGATTCGTCTCGGACAATATCTGTATTTCGCCGGTGGACGCCTTGACGCCCTTGGTGCTGAGGAAGGAGACGAGCTTCTGCCGCAGGAACTTATCGCCCTTATAGGGGCTGTAGAAATACTGGCAGCAGCCCGCGCTCGTCATCAGCGGCGCGATGTCGTGCGCGACGCGCTCGGGACGGAACACCTCGTTGGTGGAGATGCCGCTGCCGAGGGAGTATTTGCTCTCGTCGGTAAAGCGCTGGAAGAGATCGTCAAAGGTCTTTTCCATGTCGAGATAGCGATCCTTGATCTCATTGATCCAGTTCACGCGGCGGCTCGGCTTGTCGGAGGCTCCCGCCTCCCCTTCCCCGCCGTCCTCCGCTGCGGGCGGGACGGCGACGACGTAGCCGATGCCCTGCCGGGACTCGATCCATGCGTCGCTCTTAAGCTCGCCATAGGCCTTTACGACCGTGTTGCGGTGGACCTCAAGCATTTGAGCCAGGCCGCGCTCCGAGGGCAGCACGCTGCCGGACGGCAGCGCGCCGCACATGATCTGTGCGCGAAGCTGATCCACAATCTGCAGATAGACCGGTATTTTGCTTTGCTTATCCAGCTTGACGTCCATGCCTTCTCCTTCCGTGCGCGGCGCTTGGTGAAATAAGAGCCGGAGAACCTGTACGGTGCTCCGGCTCTCGTTTGCTATGTAACGATGGTCCTGACCGCCTTATCTCAGAACAGCAGGTGAGCGATGGGGCAGACGACCAGAATGCTGATGACGGTACGCTCCAGGAAGATCACGAACAGCTCGCCGAGGTTGACCGGCAGCTTGGAGCTGATGATCAAGCCGCCGACCTCGTCGAGGAACAGGACCTGCGTGATGGAGATGACCGCGACGATGAAGCGGGTCATCGCGTCCTCACAGCCCGCAATCAAGATGGCGGGGGTGAACATATCGGTGAAGCCGACGACCATGGTCGAGGCAGCCGCACCGGCCTCGGGCACGCCGAGGAGCTGCAGCAGGGGCTTGAAGGGCAGGCCCAGCCACTCGAAGATCGGGGTGTAGTTGGCGAGGACGAGCGCGACGGTACCGACGGCCGTAACGGTGGGCAGGATGCCGAACCACATGCTCAGGCAGTTCTTGGTGCCGCTGGCAAGAAATTCGCCAATACCCTTGTGGGCAGCAACGCGGTTGAGCGCGAGGTCCATACCGTACTCGCCGGAGCTCTTGTAGCCCTCGGGCAGCGTGTCGGGAGCAGCCTTGCCGGGAACGAGGTAGGTGTCGGGCTTATTCTTGAGGGGCCACAGGCGCGGGCAGATGAGCGCGCAGATGATACCCACGAAGCAGATGAGCAGGTAGTAAACGCCGAACATCTCGACCAGGCCGACCTCATCGAGAACGACGAGGGAGAACGTGATGGAGACCGCGGAGAACAGCGTTGCGATGATGCTCGCTTCCTTGGCGGAGTAGTAGCCGCCCTCGTACTGGTTGCAGGTGAGCATGACGCCGAGGGTGCCGTCACCGATCCAGGAGGTGATGCAGTCGACCGCCGCGCGGCCAGGGACCTTGAAGAGGGGACGCATGACCTTGGTGAGGAGCGCGCCGACATACTCGAGCAGGCCGAAGTCGGTCAGCAGGGGCAGCAGATAGCTCGCCATCAGGAACACGAACACGAGGCCGATGATAAGGTCATAGGCCAGGCCGCCCTGATCGCCGCCGACGATCGCCTGA
>DJRC01000067.1:0-1118 GCA_002437735.1 Oscillospiraceae bacterium UBA6370
CGTCGGCGGCGCCGCGCCGACCGCGCGCGCCGTGTGGTCCCACACATCGTAGCAATGGTGCGGATTGCGCTGGTCAAAGCCCACGCAGGGCAGAATCTCCGGCAGCACCTCGCCGAGGATGTCCGGATACTCTAACAGCACCGCCGTCACATTCTCCCCGCACAGCAGCTTCCCCAGCTCCGCGTACACGCGCTCGTGCGCGATGGCGCGCAGGCCGTCCCTCCGCTCCCGCGCGGCGCGCGCCGTCTCCTCCTCGACCGCGAAGCCCAGCACGGAGGCAAAGCGCAGCAGGCGCAGAATGCGGAGCGCATCCTCGGCAAAGCGTCGCGCCGGGTCGCCCACACAGCGCAGGACGCCCGCTCTCAGATCCGCCTGTCCGCCGAAGGGATCGATGAGCCGTCCGTCCGGCGCGAGCGCGATGGCGTTCGCCGTGAAGTCGCGGCGGGCAAGGTCCTCTTCGATACTGCTTGTGAACCGCACGCTCTCGGGGTGACGGCTGTCGCGGTAGGCTCCGTCGCAGCGTTCGGTCGTGTGCTCGACGGCAAAGCCGCCGCGCACGAGCGTCACCGTGCCGTGCATCAGCCCGGTCGGGTGCGCGTCCGCGCCGAAGAGGGCCATGACCTCCTCCGGTCGCGCATCGCTCGTCATGTCGTAGTCGTCCGGCTCCGCGCCGCGCAGCAGGTCGCGCACGCAGCCGCCGACGAGGTAGGGCGCATGGCCGCTTTCGCGCAGCAGCGCCAGCATTTCCCGCACCGGCTGCGGGACCCTCTCCATCATGCGCTACCCCTCCTTAAAAAGCAGTCAAAAGCCGGCGAAAAATTTTTTTCGCCGCTCAAAAATCAGCATTGTACTTTACGCCGGTTCGTATTATACTATATGGGATAAATTTTTGCAATTCACTTCCGCGCCGTTTTCGGCAAATGCCGAGGGCTGTCGGAATGTGTGCTTTTGGGAAGGAAAACGCTATGGATATCAATTCCTATCTTGTGCCCGGCAAGCGGGCGCACCTCGCCGGCATCGGCGGCGTGTCGATGAGCCCTCTCGCTGAGGTCCTGCATTCCATGGGACTCTCCGTGCAGGGCAGCGACATGAACGACTCCCCTGCCGTGGAGCATCTG
>DJRC01000067.1:1223-8154 GCA_002437735.1 Oscillospiraceae bacterium UBA6370
TCCGCACCGCCGCCATCCACGACGACAATCCCGAGATCTCCGGCGCGGTCACGCGCGGCATCCCGGTCTTTGAGCGGGCGCAGGCGTGGGGCGCGATCATGCACGGCTACCGCAACGCCCTGTGCATCTCCGGCACGCACGGCAAAACGACCACCACCAGCATGGCGACGCACATCTTCATGGCCGCGGACGCCGACCCCACCGTGATGATCGGCGGCACGCTGCCGCTGCTCCACTCCGGCTACCGCGTCGGCCACGGCGACACCATCATCGCCGAGAGCTGCGAATACTGCAACTCGTTTCTGAGCTTCTTCCCCACCGTCGCGGTCATTCTCAACGTCGAGGCCGACCATCTGGACTTCTTCAAGGACCTGCACGACGTTGAGCACTCCTTCCGCCGCTTCGCGGAGCTCGTTCCCGCCGACGGTCATGTGGTCGCCAACTGGGACGACGCCGGCGTGCGCGAGACGCTCGCAGGCTACACCGGCTCGCTCTTCACGTTCAGCGAGCGCAACGCGGACGCGCACTGCCACGCGGAAAACCTTGTCTACACCAACGGCCTGCCCTCGTTCGACGTCATCTGCATGGGGCAAACATACGCCCATGTCGCCCTTGAGGTCGGCGGTGAGCACAACGTGATGAACGCGCTTGCCGCGGCGAGCGCCGCCTACGTCCTCGGCATCCGCGGCGAAGCCGTGGAGCAGGGCCTTGCCACCTTCACCGGCGCGGGCCGCCGCTTTGAGAAAAAGGGCAGCTATCACGGCGCGGATGTTTACGACGACTACGCCCACCATCCCGGCGAGCTGCACGCCCTGCTGACGATGGCGAAGGCGCTGCCCTACCGGCGCATCGTCTGCGCCTTCCAGCCGCACACCTACACGCGCACCAAGGCGCTTTTCGACGAGTTCGTGCAGGAGCTCAAGCTCCCCGACGTGCTGATTCTCGCGGAAATTTACGCCGCACGCGAGCAGAACGACATCGGCATTTCGTCCAACGACCTCGCCAAGCGCATCCCCGGCGCGATCTACTGCCCCACGCTCGACAAGGTGACGGAGGCGCTGCGCGCCGCCGCGCAGCCCGGCGATCTGATCATCACCGTCGGCGCGGGCGATATTTACAAGGCCGGCGAGAAGCTGCTGCGTGAGAACTAACGAGACAGAAAGAAGGCTTCCTCATGTACCTCTCCCCCGTCTACACGACCGCTCCCGCCGCTGCCGACGAGCGCGTCGGCGTGGTCTTTGCCGCGCTCGGCTCCCTCGGCATCCCCTACATCCGCTTTGAGCATGACGCCACCGCCACGATGGAGGACTGCGCCGCCGTCGGCGAAGCGCTCCACGGCACCATCTGCAAGAATCTCTTTCTCTGCAACCGCCAGCAGACGGCGTTTTATCTGCTCACCATGCCCGGCGACAAGCCGTTCCACACGAAGGATCTCTCCGCGCAGATCGGCTCGTCCCGCCTGTCCTTCGCCCCGCCGGAGAAGATGGAGGAGCTGCTCAACACGCACCCCGGCTCCGCCTCGGTGATGGGTCTGCTGTTCGACACGGAGCAGCGGGTGCAGCTCGTGATGGACCGCGACGTGTACGACGCAGAGTATTTCTGCTGTCACCCCTGCGACAACCACGGCTCACTGAAGATCAAAACGAGCGACCTGCTCACAAAATTTCTTCCCCATGTCGGCCACACGCCCATCGTCGTGGACCTGCCGAGGGAATAAGCAAGCAAAAAAACGTCTGCCGACGGCAGACGTTTTTTCCGTTATGTGATGTCCCCCAGTGTGAAGCGGCGCACCGGAGCGAGCGCATCGTCCGTGTGCGTGCAGACGCAGGCAACGTAGCTAGGAAAGGTCTCAATGTACTCGAAGCGCTCGCCGAGCATGGTGGGCGAAGCCTCCCGCTTCATCGCGGCGAGTCCGGCGCCGCCCCACTTCGCGCGGCTCTCGCGCCGCGTCCAGCTCTCAAAGAATTCGCGCTCGGTCACAGCGCCCGCGAGACGCTGCATCGTCCGCTCGCTCACGGGCCGGATGCGCTCGATGTCCACGCCGATGGGCCGGTCGTGGATGCCCACGAGCACCGCGCCGCGCGTGTGGCTGAGGTTGAACTGCACCTCGGGATGCTCTGCGAACTCGGGCTTTCCGTACTTATTATAGGTCAGCGTCGGCAGCTCGCGCCAGCCGTAAAGAGCGTTGAGTCCGAGCCAAAGCGCCGCGTAGGCGCAGATCGGCTCGTGGCCGATCACTGGGTCCTTGAGATGCGCAAGGCGCTGTCGCCGCTCCGGCGGGACAAGGCGCAGCAGCCGTTCGACCTCCGCGTCGGTAAAGGGACGCTCCAGGCGAACGGAAATAAGCTGTATCTGCATCGCCGCGTCCCCCTCCCTTTTCCCTATCTTTTTGTCAGTATAGCGTATTCCCTGCCCCCTGTCAAATTTCGGCGAACGCTGCATAAATTTTTTGCCGCAAAAAGAGGAACGGATCGATCGGCGGCGTATAAATAGAATTGTACGAAATTGTGCCATTTTTCCGGAAAGGAGGACGAGCCATGGCGTTTCCCCAGAGCTTTCTGGACGAGCTGGTCGCCCGCAGCGACATTGTGGACGTGGTCGGCAGCTATGTGGCGCTGACGAAAAAGGGCGCGAACTACTTCGGGCTCTGCCCCTTTCACAACGAAAAGACGGGCTCGTTCTCCGTCTCGCCGGACAAGCAGATCTACCACTGCTTCGGCTGCAAGAAAGGCGGCGGCGTCATCAGCTTCATCATGGAGGAGGAGAACCTTTCCTTCCCCGACGCGGTCCGCTTTCTCGCCAAGCGCGCGAATCTGCCCGTTCCCGAGGAGGAGCAGGGTGAGGGCAGCCGCCTGCGCGCACGGCTTTTGGAGCTCAATCGCGACGCGGCGCGCTTTTACTACGAGTTGCTGCACGATAAGCGCGGCGAGGCCTGCGCGGAATACCTGAACCAGCGGCGGATCACGCGCAGGACGGCGGTCAACTTCGGGCTCGGCGCAAGCGCCGACGAGTGGGACGGCCTGCTCGCGGCGATGACCAGAAAGGGCTACTCCAAGGCCGAGCTGCTCGCCGCAGGACTGGTCGTGCAGGGCAAGGGCGGCAGCGTGTACGACAAGTTCCGCAAGCGCCTTATCTTCCCCGTCATCGACGTGCGCGGCGACGTGGTCGCCTTCGGCGGGCGCATCGTGGATAAAAACGACCCGGGCGCGAAATATATGAACTCGCCCGAGACCATCATCTACAGCAAGCGCCGCGTGCTCTACGGGCTGAACCTCGCCAAGAAGAGCAAGCGGGAGAATATCATTCTCGTCGAGGGCAATATCGACGTGGTGATGCTCCATCAAGCGGGCTTCGACAACGCCTGCGCCTCGATGGGCACGGCGCTCACGACCGAGCAGATCCGCCTGCTCTCGCGCTACACGAAGGAGCTCATTCTCTGCTACGACAACGACAACGCCGGGCGCATCGCCACGCAGAAGGCGCTGGAGCTGCTCAACGACACCGATTTTTCCGTGCGCGTGCTCGAGCTTCCCAACCGCATCGTGGACGGGCAGCCGGTCAAGCAGGACGCGGACGACTTCATCAAGAACCAGGGGCCCGACGCCTTCGAGCAGCTGCTCAGCGGCAGCGAAACGGGCATGGACTTCCGCATGGCGCGGCTCGCGGCGGGCTTCGACCTCACGAGCGATCATGGCCGCATTGACTACGCCGCCGCCGCGGCAGATCTCCTCGCGGAGCTGCCGAACGCGGTGGAGCGCGAAATTTACACCACCCGCGCTGCGGCGTCCGCAGGCATCTCGCCCGACGCCCTCAAGCTCGAGGTGCAGCGCAGCATCAAGCGCCGCGGCTATCGCCAGCGGCGGGAGCAGGAAAAGCGCGACCTCAACGTCGCCGCGCAGGTCCAGCCGAAGGAGCGCGCCATCCGCTACGACAATCTCCGCTCCGCCATGGCGGAGGAGGGTGTGCTGCGGCTCCTCTGCACGGACGACAGCGTGTTCGGCGGTACGCCGCCGCTGCGGGAGGAGGAATTTTCCTCTCCCCTGCTCGGACGCCTTTTCGCGCGGCTGTGGCAGCAGCGGCAGGAGTCGGGCCGCATTTCGCTCCCCCTCCTCGCCGAGAGCTTTACGCCCGACGAGGTCAGCCACCTCTCCACCATCGTGCAGAAGCCGGAGTCGCTGAAAAACGCGCCGCAGGCCCTGCGCGACTACATCCGCATCATTCAGGAAGAATACCACAAGCGCAGCGGCGCGGGGCTTGATCCCCTTGCCGCCGCCACCGAAAAATACAAAGCCCAACTGGGTCACGGAGGAAAGCAACATGGATAAAGAACTCACCATTCAGGATCTCGAAGCGCAGGCCGACGCCCTGCTCGCCGCAGCCGACGAGATGGAGGAGCTGCTGCCCGCGGACACGGGTAAGAGCAAGCGCAAGAAGGCCGAGGACGAGGCCCCTGAGAAGAAGGCCCCGCCGCTGGACGAAAAGGTCCTCGCCGGACTGCCCGCCGCCGAGCAGCTGCAAAAGAGTGAAAAGCTCCGCGACCTCTTTGCCAAGGGCAAGCAGAAGGGCAAGCTCGACTCCGACGAGATCACCGAGGTCCTCGACGAGCTCGACCTCGACGACGACGGACGCGAACGCGTCTACAACTCGCTCGACGCTCTCGGCGTCGACTACATCAGCGGCGTGATCGAGCCGGACGATCTGGACGAGCCGCCGCTGGAGGCCATTGCAGAGATCGAGGAGGAGGAGCTGGTCGACCCCAACGAGCTGGTGGACAGCTTCTCCATCGACGATCCCGTGCGTATGTACCTCAAGGAGATCGGCAAGGTGCCCCTGCTCTCCGCCGACGAGGAGATCGCGCTCGCGACCAGGATGAACGCCAAGAACGACGCTGAGGCGCGCATCAAGGCCGCCGAGGAGTCCGGCGAGACCATTCCCGAGGAGGAAATGGCCGCGCTCAAAAAGACCATCAAGGACGGTGAAAAGGCCAAGCAGAAGCTCGCCGAGGCAAACCTGCGTCTGGTCGTCTCCATCGCCAAGCGCTACGTCGGGCGTGGAATGCTCTTCCTCGACCTCATTCAGGAGGGCAACCTCGGCCTCATCAAGGCGGTCGAGAAGTTCGACTACACCAAGGGCTACAAGTTCTCCACCTACGCGACGTGGTGGATCCGTCAGGCCATCACCCGCGCCATCGCCGACCAGGCGCGCACCATCCGCATCCCCGTCCACATGGTCGAGACCATCAACAAGGTCATCCGCGTCTCCCGCCAGCTGCTCCAGTCCCTCGGCCACGACCCCTCGCCGGAGGAGATCTCCGCCGAGATGGGGATGCCCGTGGACAAGGTGCGTGAGATTTTGAAGATCGCGCAGGAGCCCGTCTCCCTCGAAACGCCCATCGGCGAGGAGGAGGACAGCCATCTCGGCGACTTCATCCCCGATGAGGGCGCGAGCGAGCCGAGCGAGGCCGCGTCGTTCACGCTGCTGCAGGAGCAGCTCGTGGACGTGCTCTCCACTCTCACCCCGCGCGAGGAGAAGGTCCTCAAGCTCCGCTTCGGCATCGAGGACGGCCGTCCCCGCACGCTCGAGGAGGTCGGCAAGGAGTTCAACGTCACGCGCGAGCGCATCCGCCAGATCGAGGCCAAGGCGCTGCGCAAGCTGCGCCATCCCAGCCGCAGCAAGAAGCTCAAGGACTTCTTGAATTAAGCAACTGAAGCAAACAGCGAAAAAATACCGTCGGGGGATCGCTCCCCGACGGTATTTTCTTTCCCCTGCCCGCGCGCTCCGCGGGCTATATCCGGCCTATCTGCCGATGGCAAGACACAGCAGAACGGCCGCAGTCAGCATAAGGGTCGGCAGCTTGCGCCGAAGCCTTTTCCGCGCGCTGTCCATTGCCGCTTCCTTACTTCGCCAGCGCCCTGCCGAGCTCGCGGCAGGCCTCGAGCGCCGCGTCGTCGGGCGCGTCGCAGCAGGTGACACTCTCGCACACAAGGTTCAGTCCCGCGTCGCCGCAGTCCTTCTCCCAGTTGCGCATCCACTCGCCGTCGCCCCAGCCGTAGGAGCCGAACAGCGCCGCGCGCTTGCCGCCGAGGCTGCGCTTGCACGCGTCGAACATCGGCTGGAATTCCATTTCCTCCAGCACCTCGCTGCCCATGGCGGGACAGCCGAAGGCGATGGCGTCGTAGGCGTTTAGGTCGCCAAGCTGTACCTTGTCGGGCGTGAGCAGCACAGCCTCCACGCCCGCGGCGGTCATGCCCTCGGCCACGGCCTTCGCCATAGCCTCCGTATTGCCCGTGCCGCTCCAGTAAACAACAGCAGTTTTCATATTCGTATGTTCCTTTCGATGATGATATAGTATCAAACTGCGACGGCAAGCTGCTCGAGCTTCGAGCCGGTCTGCCAAAGTGCGCAGTAGATCTCCGTGCATTTCTTGAATTTCGCGAACAGGGCCTGCGCCTTGGCCTCGTCGCCGTAGACTTTCCACAGTCCCGCGCACTTGAAGCCGTTCGCGCGGTGGTCGATGAAGCCCTTGACGTCCTCGGGCGGATAGCTGAGGAACAGTCCGACCTCGTGCGGGAACTCTCCGCTCTCGCGGAATCGGCGGATGAGCCGAGCCACGCAGCGCGCGCAGCTCTCATCGGCGTAGCCCGCCTGACGCAGCAGCTCGGATGCCAGCGCGTCCTGCAGGTCGCGCCGCAGCTCGGCGGGACGGTAGAGGTAAAGGAGCGCCTGCCCCTCCAAAAAACGGATCGGCAGCAGGCACAGGCCCTTCGGCACCAGCAGCCGGTTCAGCCGCCGGATGTCGGCCAGCAGATCCTCGCGGTCCTCGCAGGGACAAGGAAACAGGTTTCCCGTCTTGATGCCAGCAAGCGTCGGCGCACCCTGACGGATCAGAATTTCTTCAGACATTTGCTCTCACCTCCTGTTACTATATATT
>DJRC01000066.1:0-259 GCA_002437735.1 Oscillospiraceae bacterium UBA6370
ACTGGGGCGGTCGCCTCCAAAAAGGTAACGGAGGCGCTCAAAGGTTCGTTCAGCACGGACGGAAATCGTGCATTGAGTGTAAACGCATAAACGAGCCTAACTGCGAGACCGACGGGTCGAGCAGTAACGAAAGTTGGAGTTAGTGATCCGGTGGTATGTGAGTGGAAATGCCATCGCTCAACGGATAAAAGCTACCCTGGGGATAACAGGCTGATCTCCCCCAAGCGTCCACAGCGACGGGGAGGTTTGGCACCTCGAT
>DJRC01000066.1:420-6344 GCA_002437735.1 Oscillospiraceae bacterium UBA6370
ACAGTTCGGTCCCTATCTGTTGCGGGCGTAAGAGATTTGAAGGGAGCTGTCCTTAGTACGAGAGGACCGGGATGGACGTACCTCTGGTGCACCAGTTGTCCTGCCAAGGGCATAGCTGGGTAGCTATGTACGGACGAGATAAACGCTGAAAGCATCTAAGCGTGAAACTCCCCCTAAGATGAGATCTCTCATTCGAAAGAAGTAAGGACCCAGAGAGACGATCTGGTTGATAGGCGCGAGGTGGAAGTGCAGTAATGTATGGAGCTGACGCGTACTAATAGTCCGAGGGCTTGACCTACGAAAGAAGCAGGCAAAGGCCTTGAGAGGCATGAGTAGTTTTTCTTTGTTTGGTTTTCAGGGTATAAGGAATCCCTGGTATATGCACCTTTAGCTCAGTTGGTAGAGCACCTGACTCTTAATCAGGGTGTCCAGGGTTCGAGTCCCTGAAGGTGTACCAAAACGGCCCGTTGGTCAAGTGGTTAAGACAGAGGCCTCTCACGCCTTTAACATCGGTTCGAATCCGGTACGGGTCACCATCTCAAAAAAGCGGAGCTTTTTTGGGGAGACAAAAGAGTCGGAAGACAAGTTAATAGGTTGTTGCTGCGAGAGCAGTTGCAATAGAAGTTGGTGCTGATTAGGGCGAGGGTCCACCCGTTCCCATCCCGAACACGGAAGTTAAGCTCGCTTCTGCCCACAATACTTGGCTGGAAACGGCCCGGAAAGATAGGTAGCGCCAACACGAAAGCGACGGTCTTTAGACCGTCGCTTTTCTTTTTGTGACCGGTGGGGTTATCCGACAAACGCACCATCCACGGTCAGTACCTGCCCGGTGATGAAGGATGCCTTTTCCGAGACGAGGAACGCTACCGCGTTGGCGATGTCCTGCGGCGTGCCCAGCCGTCCGAGGGGCGTCTGCTCGGCAAGGCCATGCAGCACCTCCGGCCCGAGCACCTGCACCATGTCGGTGTCGATCACGCCGGGGGCGACGCAGTTGACGCGGATGCCGCTGGGAGCAAGCTCCATTGCAAGTGAGCGCGTGAGACCGATGAGCGCGTGCTTCGTGCAGGAATAAGTTACCTCGCAGCTCGCGCCGTGCTGACCCCAAATGGAGGAAATGTTGACGATCACACCGGCCTTTTCGTGCAGCATATACGGCAGAACGGCTTGAATGGTGTTGCGCGTGCCGTTGAGATTGACGGCGAAGTAGCGCTCCCACAGCGCGTCGGTCACATCTTGAAAGAGCGCCTGACCGGCGACGCCAGCGTTGTTGACCAACACGGAGATCGGGCCGAAGGCATCCTCGACGCTCTTGACCATCGCGTTGACCTCGTCACGCTTCGAGACATCCGCCTGCACGGCGAGAGCGCGGCAGCCCTCACGGGCAAGCTGCGCGGCAAGCTCCTCCGCCTTATCCCGCCGCTCATAGTAGTTGATGCCGATGGCATAGCCCTCGCGGGCAAGCTGCGCGGCGATGGCGCGGCCGATGCCGCGCGAGGAGCCGGTGACGAGCGCGACCTTGTTTCTGTTTCCCATCGCCGTGCTCACCTGCCCGTGGAGCCGAAACCGCCCTCACCGCGTGCGGTCTCGGGCAGATCGGCGACCTCGTCGAACTCGATGGGCAGATAGGGCAACAGGACGAGCTGCGCGATGCGTTCGCCCGTGCGGACGGTGCGCGGCTCCTCCGCGTCGTTGTGGAGGGCGATAAAGCATTCGCCGCGGTAGTCGCTGTCCACAACGCCGACACAGTTTGCGGGACGCAGGCCCTCACGGCTCGCCAGTCCGCTGCGGGCAAACACGCCGCCAAAGGTGCCCTCGGGCAGCGCCACGGCGATGCCGGTCGGCACCATAACGGTGTGGTGCGCGGGGATGGTCACCTCGCCGTCGCCGCTCAGACAGGCGTAGAGGTCATAACCGGCGGCAAACGCGGAGCCGCTGGTGGGAATGGTAGCGTTGGGGTCTAACTTCTTGATCTTGACTTGAGCCATGGTTTATTGATCCTCCCAGAGTGTGATGCCGCCGCTCGACAGCGTGCGCGGCACGTCGATGATGCGTTGGTTGCTCGAGCCGCGGAAGCGGAGCGAGATATCGTGCAGCTCCTCCACGAAGCGCCCGTCCACGAGCACGTCAACGAGCGAGAGCAGCTCGTCCGTGACCTCGCAGCGGGGATGGGAGCCGTCGGTGTGCAGCTGCTCCCAGGTGAAGCCGGTAAAGGCCCAGATCGTTTTATTCGGCAGCCTCTCACGCACGCGGCGCAGGAAAGGCAGCAGCGCGCGCTGATTTTCGGGCTCGAACGGCTCGCCGCCGAGGAGCGTGAGACCGTTGATGTAGGCGGGCGCAAGCATTTGCAGCAGAGCTTCCTCCGTTTCGGCGGTAAAGGACTGGCCGTAGTCAAACGCCCAGGTCTGCGGCTGAAAGCAGTTTTTGCAGCGGTTGGTGCAGCCGGAGACAAAGAGCGTCACGCGGACGCCCTCGCCGTTGGCGATGTCACAGTTTTTGATCTCTCCGTAGTACATCGCGGACCTCCCCCTATCGGATAAAAATGAGCCGGAGCAACATGGCGAGCGCGTAGAGCACGGGCTGGTGCAGAACGTAAAGGAGCAGCGCGTGACGCCCGACGAGGGCGAGACGCGGCGCTTTGGCCGTGTAGAACCACCGCGGCAGGCGGCCCGCCTTGACATAGCGTCCCGCCCAGGTGCCGAGCAGGAACACGAAGAACCACGGCAGCAGCGGGAAGTAGTCCGCCGAGGCAAAATCGGGCGT
Organism: Oscillospiraceae bacterium UBA6370; assembly: GCA_002437735.1. Lineage (GTDB taxonomy): Bacteria > Bacillota > Clostridia > Oscillospirales > Oscillospiraceae > Hominicoprocola. The sequence goes on from DJRC01000066.1 coordinate 3,181, forward strand.
GGTGAAGCCGAAGAGCCACAGGTGCGGCGTCTGCGTGGTCACGCCGTCCGCGCAGGGCGCGGTGAGAACGATGAGCGCGAGGCAGAGGACCGGCAGCACCCAGGCGGGCAGCGCCTCCCAGAGCCTTCGCGTTAGGCCGAAGAGCAGCATACAGCTTGCGAGCAGATGCAGCACGCCGAATACGATGGTCATGTCCATAAAATAGGTCACGAGCGTGATGCCGAGGGCGAGCGCCATCGCCTTTGCGCCGCGCTTGAGGTTGCTGCGCGAGAAATCCGAGCTGATGCCGGAAAGGAAGATGAACAGCCCCGCAAAGAAGTAATGCAGCACGTCGAACACCGGGTTGGTGAACAGCCACCACGGCGCGCCGAGAAATTCGCACAGGTCATAGAGAAAGTGATGGAGCACCATCAGGCACACGGCAAGGCCGCGCAGAGCGTCCATCAGCTCGATGCGGGCGGGCCGTTCCATAGGCATCTGCTCTCTGCGATCTGCGGTCATTTGACCGTGCAGCCTGCCGCGCGGATGGCGCCGAGTGCCAGCTCCAGCGTGGGGTCAACGTTTGGATAGTCGAGACGGTAAAGCTCGAACGCGGGCGGCAGCTCCGTGCAGCCGAGGATCAGCACCTCGGCGCCGCGCGCGAGCAGATGCTCGCAGGCCGCGCGGAACGCGGCGACGTCGTGCGTCAGGTCGCCGGCCTTGACGCCGTTGTAGATGACGTCCATCACCGCGGCCTGATCGGCGGCGCTGTCCGGCGTGAGCAAAGCAACACCGCTCTGCTCAAAGGTGCGCTGATAGATGCCGGTCTGCACCGTGCCGTCGGTCGCGAGCAGGCCCGCGCATTTCACACCGCGCGCCTTCAGGGCGTCGCGCGTGAGCGCGATCATGTGCAGCACAGGAATGGTCACGGCCTCGCAGACCTGCTCATAGTAGTTGTGCGCGGTGTTGCAGGGCATGATGAGAAAGTCCGCGCCGATGCTCTCGAGCCGCTTCGCGCTCTTGACCATCTCCGGCACGGGGTCCTCGCCGCCGTGAAGCAGCGCCGCCGTGCGGTCGGCAATGTCCGTGTTCGAGTCAATGCACACGCGCGGATGCGCCTGGTCGCATGCGGCGACGGTGTGCAGCGTGATCTTCTGAAAGAGGTCGGCGGTCGCCAGAGGCCCCATGCCGCCGAGGATGCCGATGACTTTTTTGCTCATGGTACGCTCCTCCGGAAAGCGGTTTTACTTGTCCAGCAGCTTCTGCTCATGGTTCGGCAGCGCTGTGAGCTCGTGGTCGCGGCGGATGATGAGCTTGAGCGCCTCGACCGCAACCTTGACGGAGGAGCTGGTGTCCTCGCTCATGTCCTGATCGAGACCGGCCTTCTCGCGCTCCTGATTCCAGACCACATGGAAGCACGAGCCGCAGCGGCAGCCGAGCGCGTCGGCGACGACGAACAGCGCGGCGGACTCCATCTCGCTAGCCTTGACGCCGAGACGCTTCCAGCTCTCCCACTTCTGCAGAAGCTCATAGTAGACGGGGCTTTTTTCCGGGCTGTGCTGCCCGTAGAAGCTGTCCTTGCACTGCACGACGCCGGTGTGCGTGCGGTAGCCGAGGTTCTCCGACGCCTGACGCAGCGCGAGCGTCACGTCAAAGTTCGCCACGGCGGGATACTCGATGGGCGCGTACTCCAGCGAGGTATGCTCGTAGCGGATCGCGCCGGTGGCGACGACCACGTCGCCGGACTTCACGTTGATGTCGATGCCGCCGCAGGTGCCGGTGCGGATGAAGGTATCCGCGCCAAGCTGATGCAGCTCCTCCATCGCGATGGACGCGCTGGGGCCGCCGATGCCGGTGGAGCAGACCGAGACCTTCTCGCCGAGCAGCGTGCCGGTGTAGGTGGTGTACTCGCGGTTCTGCGCGACCTTGACGGGATTGTCGAACAGCGCGGCGATAGATGGGCAGCGGCCCGGGTCGCCGGGCAGGATCACATAGCGGCCCACCTCGCCCTGCGCGCAGTGGATATGATATTGACGTTCAAGCTCATGCATAAAAAACACCTCACGAATTGAATTGAAAAAACAGTGATATGATTATAGCAAATCCCCCGCGGCAATGCAAGCGGAGGGAAAAAGAAAGAGGGACGCCTGCGCGTCCCTCCTCCGTGTTCGGTTTTCAGAGCATCTTGATCGTGTACCACACGGCAAGCGCGAACAGCAGCACCGCAGCGCCCCAGATCACATAGTACGCGAGGCCTGCGAACAGCGACACCGCAATGGCGGCGATGCACAGCGCCAGCACCGCGCAGGTAAGCGCGTAATTGGCCTTGGCGGGGAGGACGACGGTCTCCTTGTACTTTCCCTCATGCTTTTGCAGCAGCACGGTCAGCACGAGCAGCGCGGCGATGAGCGCCATCGCGATCCAGCAGAAAACGGTCACCAGAGCGGACATGGAGGCGCTGCCGTGGTTGAGCAGCACGGCGGCGGCGATCGTCAGCGTCAGCGCGGCGGTCTGCAAGGAGAACTCACGCTGGTAGAGCAGGAACACCACGCTCAGCAGCATCAGCACGGGAACAAGGATGCACATGGCTGTCGTGCCGGCAGGATAGATCTTGCGCATGAGCTGGCTCGAGAGCGTGAAGAACACGCCGAGACCGAGCAGCCACCGGCCGAGGGCCGCAAAGCGTGTCCACTTGCCGCGCATCACGGTGAACACCACGCCCGCGCCGACCAACGCCGCGCCGACCCAGACCATCGCGTCGAGGAAGTACGAGACCGCCACGACTTGATCGATGGTGCCCTTGACAAAATACTGGTTAATGAGCAGAAGATAAAATTCCGCAATAAAGCCGGCGGTGAAGAGCGTTAGAGCGCTGTTCAAGCTGCGGTTATTCTTGGCGATGCGCGCTTCGCGCTTCGGATCGTTCTTTTTTGCTGCCATCTATACATGACCTCCGAAAGGTTTCCTTCGTTCTTGTGAGTCTGCGCACAGACCCACAGACTGATATGATACCAGAAAGCCGCGCTTTTTGCAAGGTAAATTTTCTGCGCGGCGGAAAAGCGGAGAAAAAAGTGCGCGGTTTATCGGCTTTGTTGCAAAAATCACGGCAATTCCACCACATTTAGTTTATACTTGTTTTTAGCCACCACAAGATATTGTGAAAAAATTTCAAAAACCTCTTGCAT
>DJRC01000066.1:6395-6639 GCA_002437735.1 Oscillospiraceae bacterium UBA6370
TGCCATAATTTGAAATGCTGACGGTCAAATGCCACAAGATATTGTGTTGTGAGATAGCTTTTATCGGATATTTTAGAGTAAGGGAGAGCTGCTGCATGAGGGTCATCAAGAGAAACGGCGCGGAGGTCGAATTTGATATCGTCAAGATCATTGCCGCCGTCACGAAGGCGAACAGCGCCACGGAGGAGGACGCGCGCATGACGCCGGTCCAGATCCAGCGCATCGCCGAAAGCGTGGAGCTGGC
>DJRC01000036.1:0-1648 GCA_002437735.1 Oscillospiraceae bacterium UBA6370
TGCCGTCCGTCTTACGCTCCGCGAACGATCCTCCGCATCGGCGCGGCCTTCGCTCTCCTCCGGCCCCGCCGCCGATGCGCCCTGCTTGAGCCGCAGATAACGCGCCATGTCAAAGCTCTCGTTCACCGTCTCGCCCGCACGGAACGCCTGCGCGCCATCCTCCCATGCCGCGTCAGCGGAGTCCTGCCCCTCGTTCTCTCCCGTGGGCGCTCCCAGATACTGCCGCACCATCAGTCCGACCGCCGCAAGCATCGCCGCGCCGAGCTGCTCGGTCACGCGCCTTTGCTGCGCCGCGAAAACCGCATCGTCTCCCATTAGGCGTCCGTCTCCATGCGCTTACAGGAGATGACCGTCACCTTTTCCGCCACCGGCTCGCCGAGCTTGCCTAGCTCCTCGATGTTGCTCCAGCGGCAATGGCTGTAGATGATGCGCTTGCCCGGGCGGCACACCACCACGGAAAAGTCGTCGAGCTCATAGAAGCTCACGCCGTCGCCGATGGCCTCGTCCGTCGCGTACAGGCGGCTGAGCTCGAGCGTATAGCGCGTCTGCCCACCCACGGTCGCCACCGGCTCGCTCTCGCCGAAGGCCTCGACCTCGCGGCTCGTGCGCGACGCCTTCGCGCTGTAGCCCTGCACCACCGCCAGCTTTTTGCCGTTGAGCTCCAGATAAATGTCCCGGCTCGTCGGGATCGTCATGTTTGCCATCTTTCCGCCTCCTTACACCGTGATGTGCGCGCTGAGGTAAATGCGGTTGAGCCCGTGCGCCACCGCGAAGCTGAACTCCACCATGCACACCGTCGGATCGTCCTCCGATGCCTTCACGCTCACCTCGCCGAAGCTGTCGATGATCTCCTGCGCGCGCTTGTTTTCCAGCTCCACCATCACCTGCGAGCGGATCGCCGCGCGCACCTGCGCGGTGTTCTTGCTGCGCACGAAGCGCGCACGCAGCGACGCGCGCAGCGTGGGGATCACGTCGTCCACAATCCGCACCGTCGTCAGCTCGCGCCAGGTCTTGTCCGCCGCCCCGCCGGTGGTCGTGCGCGTCGTGATGCCGCGCACGATGCTCACCTCGCCGCTCACGCACTCCAGCGGCGTCACGCCGCCGGTGACCAGGGTATCCACCTGCGTGTCGTCGTAGTTCGTGCTTAGGCCCGAAAAGCCCGCGAGCACCGCGCCGTTCACCGGCACGGACGGGTCGCTCTCCCCCGCGATGACCGCAGCGGCTGCCGCCGCCATGCACACATCGCCGGGCGCCGTGAGCACCATGCGCTCACTGTTGAGCTTGCCCGCGTGCTCCACGAGCTTTGCGACCGTCTCGCTCGCGCCGCCCGAAACCACGCCGATGCGCTCTCTCTGCGCGCCCGACGCCTTTTCCACGCTCGCGCGCAGCTTGAGCTGCACATCCGCGCTCGTGCTGTCGCACACGATCACATCGACCGCCTCCTGCTCCAGCGCGGCAAAGGCCGCTTCATAGCCGGTCGGCGTCGCCGCGGATACCTTCACCGCCTTGACCACCGCCGCGCCGTTGCGGTAGAGCGCCGCGAGCAGCGCCGCCATGCCGGTCACGCCCTCCGCGTCCTCGCCGAAGGCGCTCACACCCTCGGCGTAAGAGGTCAGCGTCACCACCTCATTGGCCGTGCCCGTCGTGC
>DJRC01000036.1:1732-2521 GCA_002437735.1 Oscillospiraceae bacterium UBA6370
TCTTTTTCCCGCCGATCACGCTCGAGGCGTCGTAGGACGAATACACGCCCGGGTGCTCATGTACCACCGTGTTGCCCACCTACTGCATCACACCTTTCAAAATAAAGTCTGTCAGCACCGCGCTTTCCTCGTCCGCCGTCGCCACGAAGTAGGCCGTGCAGCGCGCGGTGCCCCGCCGCACGAACATACCGTACTCCTCGTCCCACTCCGTTTTCTCCCAGCTCAGCTCATCGAGCGTCAGCCCGTCGGCAAGACCGCCCAGCAGCGTCTCGCTGACCGTCTCCGCCGTCTGTTCGCACGCACGCGCTCCCTTTCGGCGCGGCGCGTAAACATCCAGCGACGCCGCCATTTTGAGCTTCCTGCCGTACACCTCGACCGTCCGCCCGCTCTCCGCGTCGTACCGCTCGCCGAGATAGTTCATCAGCCCCGCGTGTGCCAGCTCCGCCTGTTTCGCGCCGACGGCGACCACGCTCCCGCTTCTCTCGCGGAAGTGCTCGTCCTCATAGGCCGCCATCGCGTCAAGACCGGCGGCCTTCAGCCGGCTCACAAGCTCTGTCCGCACCTGTCCCGCCACCGTCATGCCGTCTCCTCCTCGCGGTCGAGCACCGCCCAGTAGTGCGTCACCAGAGCGCCGAGCTTCACGCCCTCCGCGCGGCGGACGCGGTAGCGCTTTCCCTCACAGAGGATATGGTCCCCCTGCGCCACGCGCACCTCCGCGCTGCCGAGATAGCGCCAGCAGCGACGATCCGCCGCGCCCAGCGGCCCGACGGAGAACGGCTCGCCGCCGCT
>DJRC01000036.1:2558-10151 GCA_002437735.1 Oscillospiraceae bacterium UBA6370
ACGCCGTAACGGGCTGCACGAAGCCGTGCGTTTCGCCCGTTTCCGCGCCATGCTCCACCGTCACGGCCATGCCGTAGCGGCGGAACGCCTGCTCGATCATGCTTTTCATCCCTTCACTGCGCAAAAGAAGAAGCCGCCTCCTTCCGTATACGGGGCCATCAGCTGCCGTGCGCTGCGCCGCAGCGCCGCGGCGCGCTCGCTGTTCGCGCCGCCCCTGACCTCGATCGTCACGTCGCCCGCGCGGAGGGAGGACAGCTCCTCCGCCCCGCCGAGCCTTGCGTCCGTCAGCGCGGCGGCCGCCAGCCATGCGCTCGCGCAGATGAACGCGCCCTCGCAGTCCTCCGGCGCAACGCCCTCGCGCAGCTCGCGTTCGAGCGCCTGCGCGCTTGCCGCGCAGAGCCGTTTGAGCAGCGCCTCGTCCTCCGCGCCGCAGGCGCAGATGCTCTTCGCCGTCTCAAGGATCTCCTCGTCCATCGCTCTCCCTCCTTTCGCTCCCTGCCGCCGTTAAACAGTCAGCACCTTGGATGCCTCCTGATAGGGCTTTGCAAAGCCCGAAATGCTCGTGATCGCCGCACGCTCGATCTGACGGTCGATGAGCTTGTCGTACTCCACCATCACCTCGCTGCCGCAGATGTGCTCGAGGGCATAGTTCTTGTCAAGGCCGATGAGCTTGCCCGCGGGGACGGCGGAGGTGCGCAGCAGCTTCGCGCCCAGCGGCGTGGAGAGCGTGCCAGTGCCCTGGAAGTTCAGACCCGTCAGCGGATTCTGGAACTCCGAGAGCTTGAGCATCTGCAGCATCACGTCGTTGGATACCAGCATCGTGTTCATGCTGTAGGGGTCGAACTTGGACCAGAACTCCAGCAGCGCGCTGTAGGTCAGCGTGCCCGCCGTGCCGCTGATCTTGCCGCTGCCGCTGCCGATCTCGTAGGCGTCGGCGGCGTTATTGTTGCCGTCGCCGTTCATCAGCACCTGCACCGCGTCGTCAAGGTGCATACGGGCGATGTACGCGCCGATCTGGCGCAGGGTCACGGAAAACAGATCCAGTCTCTGGAAGCGAATGGCCTCGTAGCTCGCCACAAGCATACGTCCGCGCTTGTGGAGCTTCACCAGATTCTCCTGCGTGCGGATGGCGGTCGTCGGAAGGACCGCGCCCTCCTCCACGCGGCGCAGCGCCTTGTCGTCGTCCGTCGGCACGGACGCGATGGTGCGGTAATCCATGCCGTCGAAGTTGGTCGTGGTCGCAGTGATCTCGGGCAGGATGTCGCTCTCCATGCCCTGACGCACCACGCGCGAAACAAACTCGGGGAACAGCACCGCGCTGTCGGTCGTATGGAAGAACTTCTCCACCATGTCGCTGCCCGCGCCCTTGACGTGGATGTCAAAGCGCTTGAGCTGACGCTGAAAGGCGTCCAGACCCTCCAGCGCCGTGCCACGATAGTTTTCGCTCGGGTCCATGCCTTCGAGCACCTTGGAAAAGCTCTTGCCGCTCTGGGCATACATACCCTTTTCGAGCTTCAGATTTTCATAGCCGTAAGTCATTTTTTCTCCTCCTCTTAAAGCATGATGGTCATGGTCGCGCCGACCGTATCGACCTCGACGGCAAGATAGCTGTGCCCGCCGCTGGTCACAACGCTCACGCCGCCGTTTCCGTCCGCCGCGAGCGTATTCCAGCCGACCGCCGGCGCGGTCTCGCCGCTGTACGGTACGCGCACAAGGCCGCCGAGCTGCACGCTGCACGCCTTGCCGTCGCGGCCCATCGCCGCCACCACGCCGCAGAAGCCGTCGTTCGCGGCGCACTTGCTCACCGTGCCGTTGGCGGATACCTTGACGACCTTGCCCTCCTCGGCTCCCGTGCCTGCCGCGAAGGTCGCACACCACGCGCCGATGCCCTCGTAAGAAATGCTCATCTCATTTCCTCCTCTTTTCTTCGTTATTTATTCCAAAAAGCGTCCCGCTTTTTTGGTCTCTCAGCTCACACGCAGAAGTCGCGCTCGTTTTCCTCGCGCTTCTCGCGCGGATCGACGATCTGCACGTTCGTGCCGAGCTTTTTTGCCGCCCGCGCGCCGAACGCCTTCTTCAGCTCCAGCAGCTCGCGCTCGCCGAGCTTTTCGGTCACGCTCTCGGCCACCGCGCCGTCAAGCGTCTCGTCGGATACCAGCATCAGTCGCCTCACCTCGCGCCGCAGCGCGCCGAGATAGCTCTTCCCCAGCGCGGAGAGCTTCTCAAGCTCCTCCAGCTCGCGCACCTGCGCGCGGCTGCCGCACGCGCGCACCATCGCCTTGAGCGAGCCCTCGCTCTGACCGAAGCGCTTGACCACGCCCGCCGCTCTCTGCGCGGGCACCGCCACAAAGCTCCACTCGTAAGCGTCCGTGATGTCGCTGAGCACCGCGTAGCACAGCTTCCCACCGTAATATTTCCCGCGCTCGTGCTCGCAGAGTCCCGCGTCCATCCCGCAGATCGAGCAGCTTCGCTTCGCCGCGCTGCACCCGACGCTCACTTCCTTTTTGATGCCGCCCTCGATCTCCGCGATCAGCTCTGCATTTTTCTCCGTGCGCAGCATATAGGCCCAGCCCTTGCACCAGCAGTATTTGTCGCCCGCCGTCGTGCGCGTCTCCTCCTCGATGACCTCCGCGCGGTAAATGCGCGCCGTCTGTCCGCCCGCCGACCAGCTGTGGTCGAAGATGCCCGTCCTGCCGACGAACAGCTCCGAGAGCTTCTCCAGCGCCGCGCGGTCGAAGCGCTCAAAGTCGCGGTCCACCTCGTTGTCGCACAGCTTCACCGCAAAGGTGTAGACCTCCTCTGCGCGCAGCTCCTTCTTCGCAAAGCGGTTGATGCGCGCCAGCTCCTCTGCCGTCACGGCGATGCCCGCTTCCTTTCCTTTCTCGCTCAAGCCTGTTCCTCCCTCTCGTCATTTTCCAGTCGAAGCCTGCGCGCCTGCTCGCGGTACAGCTCCGCCTTGGCCTCCTCCACAAGGTCCTGCAAATTGATGTCGTCCCACTCCACGGCAAAGCGGCAGCCGTAGCCGTGCAGGCGCAGCCACAGCCGGCACACGCGCTCGACCACCGGCGTGAGCGTGCGCCGCAGCGCCGTGATCTCGCTCGTGAGCATATCCGCCTGCTGGCTGCTCATGCGCTCGGTGGACGACCAGCTCAGCCCCAGCAAAAACGGCGGCAGACCGGTCTTAGCCACCAGCTGCTCGAGGATCTGCCGCACCGGCACCTCACAGTCGGGCATCACGTTGTCCGCGCCGATGGCGCGGATGCTCACGTCGCCCACGCTCACAAAGTCGCGCACGCTCCCGCCGCGCGTCTCCTGCATCGCGCCGGACCACTCCTGCGCCAGCAGCTCGGCCCGCTCGCGCGCCAACGCGCCGTCCGGCTCCTCGCCCTGCGGCTTGTAGACCACCGCGAAGCGCACGTTGCCGCAGCGCTCCCAGTTCTGACCCACCGCGTAGTAGATGCGCGAGAGCAGCTCCGCCATAAAGGGCATCGAGCGCAGCAGCGACACGCCGTAGGGATTCTCCGACTCCGGCAGCAGCGGCGTGAAAAGCACCAGCTCCTGCCGTGGCAGCTCGCGCAGCCTCCCCGCCGCGTCGTAGCCGCAGAACCGCACGTCCAGCGCCGTTTCGCCCTCGCGCAGGGCAAGCTGCTCCACGCGGTGGCACAGCACCGCCGCGATCTCGCGTCCCTCCGCGTCCGGCACGATCTCGCCCACTGCGCGCCCGTTCGTCAGCAGCGAATCCAGATACTTGTCCAGAAAGGCGTTGAAGCCCGCCTGCGCGTGTCCCACATTCACCGTGCGCAGGAATTCGCTCAGCTCCTCCTGCGCCCGCTCGTCCTCACACGGCACGCGGAGGCCGCCGCTGAGCCTCACCAGCTTTCCGATCGCAGCGTCCACGATCGGCACCGCCTCGCGGACGCTGCGGTAGAGCGCCGCGTCCGCCCCGCCGAGCGGCATGTAGCCCCGCAGCGCCGTAAAAGGATGCCCTCCCCTCTCGCGCACCTGCACCGCTGCGGCCGCGCCGCCCGTCTGCTCCTTTTTCCTTCGTTTCACCGTTCTGCCGCTCCTCTCCAGTTCGTCGTTCTTGTCACCGCGCACGCGGCCGGCATTGCGCCGCGTCCCGCCGTCACAGACATCGCAAAGTATCGCATCTCGTCCATCGCGTGATCGTTCTCCTTGCGCGGCACATCGTGCCCGCTCCCGTCGTTCACCCATTCGTAGCTCTCCATCTCCCGCAGGCAATCCTTACAGCTCCGGCAGATCACGAGCCTCCGCTTCTTCAGAAGATCCGCCGTCACCCGCAGTCCGTCCGCCACCGCGTTGTTCGCCCGCAGCACGCGGAAGCCCCTGCGCCGCAGCGTCTCGATGAAGCTCGCCGCCGACGGGTCCACGATCACGCGCTCGATCCTTCTTCCCCGCGTCAGCTCCTCGAGCGCGTCGACGTATTCCTCATCCGTTTTCTGCCGGCCCTCCGCGCGGGAATCGTAGTAGTATTCGTCCACGCGGTACCACACGCCGTCCTTGAGCGCCCACAGCCCCATGCTCGTCGGGTTCACCGTCCCGTAGTCCACGGAAACGCGCAGCCTCTCCCACGGCTCCGCGGGCGCCTCCTGCGCGTACTCCCCGGGCTCGTAGAAGTCATAGATGCGCCCCTCCGCCGCCGTCCATTCGCCCAGCACGAAGCGGCGGTAGAAAATACCGCTGTACATACTCTCGTACCGGGCGCGCACCCTCGCGCTCAGCGACGGATTGTCCGCCATCGTGAAGTGGAGGTAGAGCGCCCCTTTCTCCTCAGCCCGACACACCCACTCCCGGTAGAACCAGTGGTTCGGCCCCTCGGGATTGCAGCTGAACCACAGCCGGCTCCCCTCGACCGAGCAGCGCGCGCTCGCCTGCTCGACGAACGAGCGCGGCATCAGCGCCGCCTCGTCAAACAGCGCCCCCGCCAGCGTCATGCCCTGGATCAGCGCGGCGCTTGCCTCGTTCGCCCCGCCGAAAAGATAGAACCGGTTTTCCCGTCCGCGACGCCGCACGATCAGCAGCTTTTCGCTCCGCTTCTCCTCGCAGACGAAGCCCAGCTTCCGCAGCTGCGGCAGCACCGTTTCCAGCAGGTTGCGCCGCAGCGCGCCCACGCTCCGCCCGCACAGCGCAAACTGCCGGTCGGAAAAGCACGCCATCGCCCAGAAAAAAAAGCCCATTCCCATCGCCAGCGTCTTGCCCGAGCGGATGGCCCCGTCGCAGATGACGGCCGCATAGTCCTCGTATTCCTTTCTCGCCCACCAGACGAACGCCTTCCTCTGCCGCAGCGAGAGCGGTATCATCTCCTTCACTCTTCCTCCTCCGCCTGCACCATTGCGCGGAAAAACTCCTCGGCCTCGCCGCCCTCGCCCTCCAGCATACCGGCCAGCGCCTGCAATGCCTTTACCCGGTCGATGAACCGGATCTCCACGCTCCCGAGGTTGCTGCGGCGGAACTCCGCCACCGCGCCGAGGTCCAGCCGTCGGATCTCGTCCTCCGTCGGCTCCTGGCAGTAGGCGAGCTTCACCGCGTCGTTTGCCCGCGCCAGCGCCATTTCGTACAGTCTCTGGATGACGCGCTCGCGGGTCGCCTTTGCTCGCATTCCTTCGATCACATCCCTTCCGCCGCCGTCCCCAACTCTCCCGCATTTCCTTCTTCCCTGCGCGGGCTGCGCGGTTCCGGCCGCCGTTCGTTTTCAACCGTAGCCGCTCACCCCCGTTTTGTTGCACATTTCTGTGCGTCAAGCGTTCAAAAATTTTTATTTTTTCCGCTTTTTCTCATTTTAACGGAATCTTTACGGTCAAAATGTCCAACGATTTACCTGTCAATTCGTCACATTCATAAAAAATTCATATTTTACCTCTCTAAAGCGTCAAAACGATTGCTTTTTTTGAAGCATCGCTTTATAATTTTTGCTATGGTCCCGCCGTTCCCTGAATGGGCGGGCTTCTTTTTTACACGGCGGGCACAGGAAGATCCCCGTCGAATTTTTGATACGGCGGACTTTGGGAAGATCCCCGCCGGATAAGGAGTGACAGCAATGGAAAACAAGCTCGAAAAGAAATACGGCCTCTTCACCGCGATCTGTATGGTGGTCGGCATCGTCGTCGGCTCGGGCGTATTCTTTAAGGCGCAGGTCATTTTGCAGAAGACCGGCGGCGATATGCCGCTCGGCATCCTCGCCTGGCTCATCGGCGGCGCCATCATGATCGTCTGCATCCTCGCCTTTTCCGCCATGGCGCAGAAATACGAAAAGGTCAACGGCATCGTTGACTATGCCGAGGCCATCGTCGGCAGACGCTACGGCTACTACATCGGCTGGTTCCTTTCCACCATCTACTACCCCACGCTCACCTCGGCGCTCGCCTGGCTGAGCGCCCGCTACACGCTGGTATTCGTCACCTCCGTCGATCCCGATTTCCCGCTCATCGTTCCGGCTGAGGCGGGCGGCTGCATCATCGGTCCCGAGTGCCTCGCGCTCATGCTCTTCTACATGGTCTGCGCCTACGCCGTCAACGCGCTCTCGCCGAAGCTCGCCGGTAAGTTCCAGGTCGCCACCACCGTCATCAAGTTCATTCCCCTCGCGCTCATGGCGGTCGTCGGCATCATTTTCGGCCTTGCCAACGGGATGCTGACCGCCAACTTCACCACGCCCGCCGTCGGCTACGAGGTCGCGGGCAGCCCGCTCTTCGCTGCCGTCTGCGCCACCGCCTTCGCCTATGAGGGCTGGATCATCGCCACCTCCATCAACGCCGAGCTCAAGGATTCCAAGCGCAACCTGCCCAAGGCTCTGCTCATCGGCGGCCTCATAATCGTCGCCACCTACATTCTCTATTACATTGGCGTCGCCGGCGGCGCCACCAATCAGGAGCTGTGCGACTCCGGCGCGACCGCCGCGTTCATCAACGTGTTCGGCAATGTGCTCGGCAACATCCTCAACCTCTTCATCGCCATCTCCTGCATGGGCACGATGAACGGCCTGATGCTCGGCTGCTGCCGCGGCCCCTACTCCCTTGCCGCCCGCGGCGAGGGCCCCCACCCCGAGCTTTTCAGTCAGGTGGACAAGGTCTCCAACCTCCCCAACAACTCCGCCATCCTCGGATTGTTCTACTGCGCCGCCTGGGGTCTCTACTTCTATCTCTCCAACCTCGCCGGCACTTGGAGCCATGCCATCGCCTTTGTCGGCACGCCGTTCGAGAGCGTCATTTTCTTCTTCGACCCCACCGAGCTGCCCATCATCACCATCTACGCCCTCTACATCCCGATCTTCATCAACTGGATGAAGAAGGCGACCGACGAATCCGCGCTGCGCCGCTACGTCATTCCGGCGCTCGCCATCTGCGGCTCGATCTTCATGGTCATCGCCTGCCTCATCGGCCACAAGATGGGCAACTTCTGGTATCTGCTCACCTTTGCGGTCATCATGCTCATTGGCAAGCGCTTCGCCAAAAATAACGTCTGAGCCCGTCTCATTCACCGGATACCTTGAAGCAAAAGTGGGGGCAGAGAGCCGTTCGGCCCTCTGCCCCCGCTTCCCTTATGCCCCGCCCTTCCTCGGCTTTTTTCCGTCAAAAA
>DJRC01000084.1:0-5682 GCA_002437735.1 Oscillospiraceae bacterium UBA6370
CGACTACGGCATCTGCGGCGACTTGTTCAAGGTCACCCCGATGCTCATCGAGGCGTTCAAGGCTGCCAAGGCCGCGAAGTAAGGAAAATTTTCCCAAAGAAAGGCGCGAAGCTTCGCGCCTTTTTTTTTGCAGATTTTGCCGTGCCGCATTTTGCTTTTGCCGGAAATACTACCGTTGGGTATTGCATGGAAAAAGACAAGGGGAGAAAAACGATGGAGCAGAATTTTGCGATCCTTGCCGTGACCGCGCTGCTGCTCTGTTCCCTCACCGCCTGCGGCGGGGATCGGGACAACGGCGCGGCGAACGGAAATGTCAACGGTGCGGAAAACAGCGCCACGAGCGGCATGACCGGCGAGACCGACAGAGGCTCCAACGTCGGCGGTGAGCTCAAGACCGACCCGGCGACCGGCACACGCTACACCGGTCGGGAGAACGATTCGGTCGTGCGCTATGGCAACGGCTATGGCAACACGAGCGCGGATAAGCGCGCGGGCACGAAGAACGCGACGGCGAACGCCACGCTCCACGGCAGCTACAACAACCCCACCGGCACGCCCGCGGGGCAGACCGCTGCCTCGGCGCGCGGTATGTCGAACGAGCTGCGCTACCGTCTCATGCTGGAAAACGCCCGCGTCCATGACACCGACGGCTTCCTGCTTGACGGCGAAAACGCGCATTACAACACCTTCCGGTGAGGAATACGGCGGAGCGGGAGCCGGCAGCGGCTGTCCCTTCGCCGTTTTTCCGCGTTGACAAAGGGAAATAAAGCCGTTATCATAGGGAAAGATAAGGAAAGACGGAGGGCGGAACGATGCGAAACGACCTGCACGCCAATCTGACCGTGCGAATTTTTACCGACCGGAAGTGCTTCGGACCGGGCGTGGCGGAGTTGCTGCGCCGTGTGCGCGAGCTGCACTCGCTGCGCGCGGCGGCGATGTCGATGAACATGGCCTACTCCAAGGCGTGGACGGTCCTGCGCACCGCGCAGGAGGGGCTGGGCGTCAAGCTGCTCCGATCCTCCACGGGCGGACGGAACGGCGGCGGCGCGACGCTGACAGCGGAGGGCGAGCGGCTGCTCGCCGCCTACGAGGACTACTGCGCGAAGCTGACCGCCTACGGCGAGGCCCTTTTCGCCGAGACCTTTGCCTTTTACGACACGCTGACGGAGGAGAGAGCGGAATGATCTACAACATCCTCGCGGTGGGCGACGTGGTGGGCGCGTGCGGCGTGAAGCACCTGAGCCGCTGCCTGCGGAGCCTCAAGAAGCGCAAGAGCATCCATTTCACGGTCGTCAACGGCGAAAACGCCGCGATGGTCGGTCTGACGCCGAACGACGCAGACGATATCTTCGCTGCGGGCGCGGACGTTATCACGCTCGGCAACCACACCTTCGGCAAAATGCAGATCCGCGATTACCTCGACGACTGCCCCTATATCCTGCGCCCCGCGAACCTCGGCAGCCGCGTGCCGGGACGCGGCTACGCAGTCTATGACTGCGGCGCGGCGCGCATCGCGGTGATGAACCTCATCGGCCGCTGCGACTTGAGCTTTCACGCCTCGAATCCGTTCACCACGGCGGACGAGCTTCTGAAAGCGGGAGAGAAGCCGACCTTCACGCTCGTTGACTTCCACGCCGAGGCCACGAGCGAAAAGCTCGCGCTGGCGTACTATCTCGACGGGCGCGTGAGCGCCCTCTGGGGCACGCACACCCATGTGCCGACCGCCGATGAGGAGGTGTTCCCCAAGGGAACGGGCTACCTCACCGACCTCGGCATGACCGGCGCGGTGCGCAGTGTGCTCGGCATCGAGCCGCAGCAGTCGGTCGAGACGTTTTTGGGCGGCCTCGCGGGACGCTACCGCGCGCCCGAGGGCCCGTGCAAGCTGCAAGGGGCGATCTTCTCGCTTGACAGCGATACCGGGCTTTGCGTCGGCGTGGAGCGCGTCGACGTGCGATAGACAGAGAGAAGGAAAAGAGGAAAAACCATGTCCATTGAAAAAGTAAGAGCCTATTTTGAGGGCTTCGGCATCGCCGACCGTATCCGCGAGTTCGACGTTTCCAGCGCCACGGTGGAGCTGGCGGCCATTGCCGTCGGCGTCGAGGACGCGCGCATCGCCAAGTCCATGAGCTTCAAGCTCGGCGACGAGCCGATCATCGTGGTCGTCGCGGGCGATCAGAAGATTGACAACGCGAAGTACAAGGCGCAGTTCCACCAGAAGGCCAAGATGCTGACCTTTGACGAGGCGTGCGCCTTTACCGGCCATGCCCCGGGCGGCGTGTGCTCGTTCGCCCTGCCGGAGAATGTCAAAACCTATTTCGACGTGTCGCTCAAGCGCTTTGAGACGGTGTTCCCCGCTGCAGGCAGCAGCAACAGCGCCATCGAGATGACCTGCGAGGAGCTGGAGCGCTATTCCTCCAACTTCTCCGGCTGGGTCGACGTCTGCAAGCCCAAGGAGGGCTGAAAAGAGGAGGGAGACCATATGCAGATCCGCATTGCCAAGTCGCAGCGGGAGGGCAAGACGGCGTATGTCGCCGTGCGCGCCGGTGAGATGACTGGCTTCGCCGCCGTCCGCTACGATCTGCGCAGCCTGCTGCGCTATGCCGGCGTCACGCTCGCCGCGCTCATCGCGCTCCGACGGCTGCTGCGCATCTGACCGATACCGAAAAAGGCTCCGACGGCGGTCGGAGCCTTTCCGCTGCCGTGTGCAAGGCTTGACAAGCAGGGCGAAACACCGTAGAATATATATTTGTCAATACACCCGCCGCGCGGCAGGGAACGGTTCCTGTTGGCCGTCCGGCGGCAGAAAAAGAGGAGAAAACAACATGGCACAGGACAAGAAGGTTGAACAGATCACCAACATGGAGGACGATTTTGCCCAATGGTATACCGACATCTGCCGCAAGGCGGAGCTGGTCGAGTACGCCAGCGTCAAGGGCTTCACGATCCTGCGTCCCTACGGCTACGCGATCTGGGAGAATATTCAGCGCATCATGGACGGTGAGTTCAAAAAGACCGGCCACGAGAACGTGGCGATGCCCGTTCTGATCCCCGAGAGCCTGCTGAAGAAGGAGGGCGAGCTGGTCAACGGCTTCGCGCCCGAGGTGGCATGGGTCACGATGGGCGGCAGCGAGAAGCTGGAGGAGCGTCTGGCGTTCCGCCCCACGTCCGAGACCATGTTCTGCGACCATTGGCACAACGTGCTCCAGACCTACCGTCAGCTCCCGATGCTCTACAACCAGTGGTGCTCCGTCATCCGCTGGGAAAAGACCACGCGCCCGTTCCTGCGCAGCCGCGAGTTCTGGTGGCAGGAGGGTCACACCATCCACGAGACCGCCGAGGAGGCGATCGCCGAGACCGAGCAGCAGCTCAAGTGCTACGCGGACTTCTTTGAGAACGTCCTTGCCATCCCCGTCGTTCCCGGCCGCAAGACCGAGAAGGAGAAGTTCGCCGGCGCCGAGGCGACCTACACCGTCGAGTGCATGATGAAGGACCGCAAGGCCCTGCAGGGCGCGACCAGCCACTACTTTGGCGACAAGTTCTCCCGCGCCTACGACGTGACCTTCGCCGGCCGGGACAACAAGCTCCAGTATCCGTTCCAGACCTCCTGGGGTTCCACCACGCGCATGATCGGCGCGGTCATCATGACCCACGGCGACAACAACGGCCTCGTCCTGCCCCCGCGCATCGCGCCCGTGCAGGCGGTGGTCATTCCCATCGCGGCGCACAAAAAGCCCGAGGTCGCCGAGGCGGCCAAGGAGCTCAAGGCCCGCCTGCTCGCCATCGACGTGCGCGCGAAGCTCGACGACAGCGATCAGTCCATGGGCTGGAAGTGCGCCGAGTACGAGATGCGCGGCGTGCCGCTGCGCATCGAGATCGGTCCGCGCGACCTTGAGAACGGCCAGTGCTGCATTGTCCGCCGCGACAACGGCGAAAAGACCTTTGCCGCGCTCGACACGCTCGAGAGCACCGTCCGTGAGCTGCTCGACAAGATCCACGACAATATGCTCGCCAAAGCGAGAGCGAATCTGGAGGAGAACACCTTCGACCTGTCCACCTGGGAGGAGGTCAAGGAGATGGCCTCCGGCCGCGGCGGCTTCGCGCGCACGAAGTGGTGCGGCAGCCGCGAGTGCGAGCTGGGCATGAAGGAAAAGGCGGGCGTTTCCTCCCGCTGTATGCCGCTGCGCCAGTCCGGCACCGTCGGCAAGTGCGTGTTCTGCGGCAAGGAAGCCACGACCGACATCTACTGGGGAGTAGCGTACTAAAAAATAAGGGCGTGCCGGTGCACGCCCTTATTTTTTACCTTTTGGGGTTTCAAAGCTTTTTGCTCACCGCAAAAAGCTTTGCAGAGTGTCGCTGCGGACGCGCGCGAGCGTCCGCAGCGACGGATTTCCATTGGTTTCGCGCCGTGCGCGGCGCGAAAGCAGTGGTCGCGCGAGAGCGCGGCAAAAACTTTTTTCGGAAATGGGAACTTTTTCTTCGGCATTCTCGTCCAAAGAAGTACAACGCCCAAGGAGGTACAACGACATGAAAAAGTATCTGGCACTTTTGCTGAGTATGCTGCTGCTCGTCGGCTGCGCACGGGTCGAGCCGGAGCAGGGCGGGACGAAGCCCGAGCCGGGACAGCCGGACGATGTGAGCGCGAAGCTGCTGAGCCAGTACGCGCTGGCGGAGGTCAGGCTGCCGGAGCTGCCCGCCGAGCCGAGCGAGGAGGAGCTGTGGGCTGCCTACGAAAAGCTCGACTACGACAAGCTGGGCGAGGAAGCCTATCACAAGGCGCAGGAGGAGCTGTGGGACGATTTTGACGCCCGCTCCCGCGCCTATTCCGATGCGGTCAAGGCGCTGCGGGGCGAGGGCGTGGACAAGGCCATGACGCCTGCGCTGCTCGGCTACAGCACCAAGACGGTCTCCAAGCTGCTCGGCGGCGAGGAGACGGCGAACGTGGTCTATTCGCCCGCGAACCTCTACCTTGCCCTCTCCATGCTCACCGAGACGGTGGACGGCGAGACGCGCGCCCAGCTCCTCGACCTGCTCGGCACGGAGGACGAGGCGTCCGTCCGCACGACGGCAAACGCCCTCTGGCGCTCGCTCTACACGGACAGCGCGACCGGCAGGACACTGCTCGCCAACTCTCTCTGGCTGAGCGAGAGACAGGTCTATAAGACCGAGACCGTCGAGCGGCTGGCGAACGATTACTATGCCTCCGTGTTCAGCGTTCCCATGGGCACCGGCGACACCAACGACGCGGTGCAGGCATGGCTGAACACCAACACCGGCGGCTTGCTCGCGGACGCGGCGAAGAACATTGAGACTAAGCCGGAGACCGTGATGCTCCTGCTCTCCACGCTCTACTTCAAGGATCAGTGGCGCGATGAGTTCTACGCTTCGGATACGAGGGAGGACACCTTCACCGCCGCCGACGGCACGGAGCAGCGCGCGGACTTCATGCACAAGACGGAGGACCGCGCGAGCTACGTCCGCGGCGAGGGCTACACCGTGGCGCAGCTTGCCTTCCGCGGCGGGGAGAGCATGATCTTCCTCCTGCCCGACGAGGGCACGGCGCTCGCGCCGCTGCTGCGCGGTGAAGCGGCGCTGACCGATCTTTTTACCGATGTGTACGACAACGACGGAGCGCAGACGGCGAAGCTCGTCTGGAGCGTGCCGAAGTTTGACGTCAGCTCCGAT